>DATIQH010000038.1:0-3233 GCA_035471155.1 Nitrospiraceae bacterium
CATGCAATTGCCGGAAATACGTCGCGGGACAATCCGGCCCCGCTCCGTGAGAAAGTTTCTCAACAGCCCGACATCTTTGAAATCGATCGACCCTTTGTCTAGACAAAACCTGCAAGGCCGTCTGCGTTGAAAAAACCGTCCACCGCCGCCCTCTCGGTCTCCACCTTGTTGTTGTTCACGCTCCATAAAAACCATCTCCCTATTTGTTAGCAGGCTGTGGAAAAACTCGGTTTCCCCACAAAACGCCAATGAAATCTTCCATATGGTGCCGATGTCAAAATAGTCGCAGGATGCTCAAAAAGGCCGTCCAGCAAGGCCGCAGCGAGCGAAGAGGCGAGGAGGTACCGACCGCACTTTGTGTGGCCGTTCGCCCGTAGCATGAGTCTTGGCGAACGGAAAATGCCCTCCAGCGCTTCCGAGCCGCTGAGCGATGCGAGAACGTCGCTGGCGGATTTTTTCAGCATCCTGTTAGACATGCTCGTCGGGTTCATACCCGGCATCGTCGTGCACAGGCGCCTCAACTCCGCCGCCTCCGCCATCCTGGCGTTTCGGCATGAATGTCACCGTTTGGGCCACCACCTCGTGCTTGCTGCGCTTCTGGCCGTCTTCCGTTTCCCATCGGCGCTGCTGCAACCGCCCATCGACGATGACTCCATTCCCCTTGCTGAGATACTGCCCGCAATGCTCCGCCTGCTTGCCGAACACGACGATGTCGACAAAACAGACTTCTTCTTTTAACTCATCGCCCTGCTTGTACCGACGGCTGACCGCAAGACCCAAACTGGCCACGGGCGTTCCGTTCGGCGTGTACCGCAGCTCAGGATTCCGCGTGAGGTTCCCGAGGAGAATGACTTTGTTAAATCCGGCCACCGGCAAACTCCTCCGATGACGTCTCGATCGGTCGTGGCGGTACCAGTTCTTTTTTGAGGTGGACGGTCAAAAACTTGATGATCGTGTCTTCCAACCGGTAGGCCCGCTCCAACTCACCGACCGTAATATTGGGCGCTCTGAAGTAAAAGTAGACGTACGTCCCCTTCCGCTCCCGCTTCACTTCATAGGCGAGTTTTTTCTTGCCCCAGTTTTCTGATTTGATGAACTTTGCGCCGGTCTTCTCTGCCACCGCCTTCATTTTTTCGATCAAGGCCGTGGTCTCCTGGTCGGAGACAGACGCACGAATAATGAAAAGAGACTCGTAGAGCTCCATGCAGCAATCCTCCTGGACAAAGGCCCCGAGACTAGCCCGGAGCGAGGTGTAGGCGCGCTGGATTCAGCCGGCGCGAAGGGGTGAAGCTAACACAGGCCTTCGGAGAGTGTCAATCAAACAGCCGCGGTTGAGCCCCTGCCTCATCGACGCTTAAACATTCGTGACGGAGCATTCGCTGGAGGTGAGGGACGGGAACTTGGTCCGCTTGGAGGAGAAAACGATCTGCCGGGGAAATAGCCAGGATAAGGATAGGGGTAACCTGATCGATACCCGGGTCCGTATCCGGGCCCATAGTATCCAGAAAATCCTGGATAGGGGGCAAAGGGGCTCCACCAGAATCCTGGATTCGAGTAGAAGGGATTGGTCGGATCATACACACCAGCGTATCCATTCTCTTGAGCCTGACTCAGCATGGTCATACGTTGCGTTTGATGCAGTGACTCCGCGCAGGCCGCGAGACTTAGCAACACCACGCCACTGAGTATGGCCCCCATCCATCGAGTTCCCATGGCACCCTCCGTCAGAAATGGTAGGAGACGCCGAGAAATAATTGGTGCGCTCGATACGTACTGTCAAACCCGCCGAACGAGCCGAAGGCGTCGTCAAAACCAAACTTCGCATCCGTGTATTTATATTCCGTGAACAGCGCCACGTGAGGTGTCACGAATGCGCGAATTCCTGTGAGAAAGTTGAACCCGATCGAGACCTGTGTGTCCTGCTGCGTCTCTATCGATCGGCTCAAGCGCGCAATCATAATTCCCGGACCTGCTCCGAGATAGGGCTGAAATGTCACGCCGGGGTACCGCAAGACTATATTCGCACCGACATTCGTAACCGCCAGATGAATGCCAGGACTATCGCCGAGACTCTTCACATGCGGCGTACTGTGGTTGACATCCAACTCGAACCCCAGCGAACCGTGAAAGGGATACACACCCACCTTTCCGCCATACGCGACACTGTCGTTCAAGTCGAAATTTTGCAGTTCAATACCGCTGAACGGGCCAGTGGTTGTCACGTTGCGCAGGGGTCCGGCAAAGCTGTACCCGGCTTGGCCCGCCACATACCATTCAGCCTGCGCAGGAATCGCAATCAAAGATAAGGCCGTCACGAGGAGGAAACTGAGGAAGCACTGCCGTCGAACGTGCCGCGAGTGCATCATGGTGTGCTCCATGAGCGAGGCTTGGGATAATTCTACTACGAGATTTTGGTGAAATGTGATGAGGTGGGAAGAAAACCGCTCGGATTAAGGGAAATTAATAATGCTGGCAGCCGGCGGCTCATCGCTTCCATTGAGTGGGCGCTGCCAGATGAGTAGGGAATCAGCGAGATTCTGCCGAGAAAGAAAGTGGGAAATGTATAAGTTCAAGCAGGCTGCTCAAAAAGGCGGATGACAAGGCCGCAGGGAGCGCGGCGACTGAGGCGTACCCTTGTGGTACGTCGCAAGGAGACGGGCGACTGAGAACGCAGTGAGCCGCCTTTTTCAGCAGCCTGCTAGACGTTGAAGCGGAAGTAGACGATATCCGCCTCTTTGATCACGTAATCTTTGCCTTCGAGTCGAAACAGCCCCTTCTCCTTCACCTTCGCCTCTGATCCGCAGGCCAGGAGATCGTCGTAATGATAGACTTCGGCACGGATGAAGCCACGCTCCATATCGGAGTGAATCTTGCCCGCCGCTTGCGGTGCTTTCATGCCTTTGGGAATCGGCCAGGCCCGGGACTCGATTTCACCGGCGGTGAAGAAGGTCACGATGTTCAGCAACGTATAGGCCTCACGGGTGAGCCTGACCAGACCCGATTCCGTCAGTCCCATTTCTTTTAAGAAATCGGTTCGTTCGGATTCGGGCAACGTGGAAAGTTCGGCTTCGAGCTGGCCGCAGATCGTGACGACGCGCGCGCCGCGTTTGTCGGCAAACTCACGAACCGCCTTCACCATCGCTTCATCGGAATTCGCCTGCTCCGATACATTGGCTACGAAGAGCACGGGCTTGGCTGCCAGCAATTGACATTCATCGAGCACCACGCGTTCT
>DATIQH010000039.1:0-2579 GCA_035471155.1 Nitrospiraceae bacterium
GTTCGGTGAAGCCTCAAGTTGTTTGGTGACCCGCTCTCGCGCTTCATTCGACTTGCCTTGAGCGATCTTAACCATGGCTATTTGGGCTAACGGCTCAATGGCTGCCGGCTTTCTGCTGAGCGCACCCTCGAAGTAGGCCAAGGCCTTGGCGTCATTCTTCTCGGCGCGAGCCACGAGGCCGAGTCGGTAGGGACCGATGGCTTCTTTGGGTAGGCCCTGCGCGACAGCCTCGAAGACCTGCTTGCTCTTGGCGAAGTCCCCCTTGCGGAGGTACGCATCGCCCGAGATGATGGCTGCTTGGACGTTGCGTGGGTTCAGTTGAATGGCCGCCTGGGCCTGTTCGAGGGCCAAATCCAGTGAGCCCTCGGCTAAATGGATCCCGGCCAGTGCGGTGCGGGATTCAGGCAGGTTCGGATTAAGTTTTACTGCTTCCGTGAATGCTCCTTGAGCCTGAAGAGTCTGATGCTTTTGCATAAATGCCACCCCGAGGAAGTGATGAGCCCCTGCGAACTTAGGGTCATCTTTCACCACCCGCTGCAGGAGAGAAATAGCCTCATCCGCGTTGCCTTTAACTAGGCGGATTCTCGCATCGAAGAAGCGACCCATCAGGTCTTTGTTGTTCTTCTTCAGGATGTCTTGAACCCGCGCATCTGCTTCCTTCGTCTTCCCGGCATCAAGATAATGTGAAATCAACTTGTCACGGGCAAGGAACGAGCTGGGGTTCACTTCTGTCGCTCGTTGATAGCTGGCGAGGGCCTTGTCAGGTTGGCCAAGCCAGGCAAAAAAATCACCCAAGTAGATGTGCGGCTTTTCGTCTTGAGGCTTGAGCGCAGCCAACTTCTGCAGTGTGGATTCTACTTCGGGCCATTTGCCGTAGCGCTGATAGAAGCCGGCAAGTCTTAGGTAAAAGGCTTCATTTTCCGGTGCGATTGCAAGCGCCTGCTTGTAAATGACTTCTGCTTGGTCCGGCTTGCCAGTCGTGGCGCTGAAGTCTCCTAGCGCAAGCATGATCTCCGTAGACCGAGGATTAACAGTCAATGCTTGATTAAGTGTCTTCTCGGCCGCAGCCGGGTCTTTCGCTGCGAAATAAGCGCGGGCGAGATCGATATACGTTTGCATGTTTTGGGGATCTAGTTCGATGGCTTTTAATAGCTCCTTGATACCTTCGGCATAATGCTGTTCATTGATCAGGCTACGTCCTTTGAGAATAAGTCCTTCTGCATCTTGTGGGGCTGAAACCAAGACAAGGTCAGCCTGCTCGTGGGCTTTGCCCGGCTCGTTGATGAGCAAGTAGAGTTCGCCCCGGTTGAGCTGGGCATCTCGATTCGTCTTGTCCGACTCTACGGTTTGGCTGACTGCAGCAAAGGCTTGTCGAAGATTGCTCCGGCCACCAAGTTTCAGATAAGTCGAGCCTAATCGATAGTGGGCATCGGCATCATTGGGACCAATCTGCACCACATTCTGATATTCGAAACTGGCTTCCTGGTACTGACTCTTCTCAAAATAACTGATCGTGCGTTCTCGGTGCTTTGCTTTCTTGGCCTCAGGCGAAGCCCAGTCACAACTGAGGCAGACAAGGGTCATGAGAGCGCAAAGTATTCTCAGGCCCGTTGAAGTGCGAAGGGACATGGTCAATTCTTATTTCTGCTTGAAGGACTTGTTGCGTATTATCTCGCGTAAGGCCGCGATTATCCGTCCAAGTTGTCCTCTAGTCAACGACGGTCCGAATCTGTAGGGGCTTTGATGAGGGAATAGCAGAGAACCGCAATGTTTCCGCTGATGATAACGGAGCGTTACTTGGAGAGAATCCTAGACACTGTCGATGGTGAGGTAGATGACGTTGGTCGCCTTCCAGACAGGTCCTAACAAGAACGGACGACTTCTTCGGCGGCCTGAATCACCTGAAGTTGTCCAATAAACTCATTCGGTGTCAGGTGGACGAGCGAGCTGTGAGGGCGACGCTGATTATAGTCGAGTCGCCAGGCTTCGATGATCTGTTGCGCCTCCGCTATCGAGGCAAACTGGCGCACGTTCGAACACTCGTCTCGCAGTCGTGCGTTAAACGATTCAGTGCAGATGTGTTCCACGGGTTTGCCGGGCCAAAAAATTGAGTTCATACTTTGGGAGATACGTCCAGATTTCAAGCGCCTGTGATTGGAATTTCGTCTCATAAGTCACAAGGATAGATCTCGGTTCCTGCACGCACTCCCACACCCAATGGAAGGCCTGGCACCCGGCACGCCCACATCTGGGTCCCCACCTCCCGCAACGGACTCTGGCGACTCCGCTGATCGAGGACCCGCAGCACTCGAAACAGTTGACCCTCTGCCAGAGTATCCCGCACAAAACCCAGACACTAGGAACCTGTCCGGCATTGCCTTCGTGACGAGGCGCAGGAGGTGCGGCCAGATGCGAGGCCGCAGGCCCGGAAAACCGGAGGTGTATTCGCTGGACTACGTTGAGGGTTTTTCTAGGCCGAGAACGACGCAGACGGTCGCGGATCGTTCGCCGCAGTAGAAAGGTCAATGTCGGACAGGCTCCTAGACTCGGGCGGTCTCGCGGGAGCGGAGGCGGAGCCT
>DATIQH010000040.1:0-4286 GCA_035471155.1 Nitrospiraceae bacterium
AAGCACTCGCCTTCAAGATCATCGAACCGACAGAAGGGGCGAAACTGCCATCGGGGACAACGATCACTGCCCGTGTAGACCTCGGCAAAGATTCCGGCATTGTCCAGGTCCGCTACTACTGGTATGGCGAACAGGATGACACGTTGGTTGAACAAGATGATGCCACCGCCACCGGGTCGATCGTCGCACCTGTCGTGCTCATCGGATTGTCCGACCAGAATCCACCCTTCGGCGGCCCGTTGTTGGTCCCAAAAGACGGCATCGGGCCAATGCGGTTGCTGGCGGTCGCAGAGATTTCACGAGGACGGTTGGGTACCCGCTCTGTTTTCGATGAGATCCTGGTACAAATCGAACCCACCGCCTCCCTGACCACCATCGACTTTGAAACCGACAAGCCTTTACAACTCGGACGCGCTGGACAATCCTCTGCATTCGGCCACGTCGATTCGATGGGCAAGATCTTTGAGCTACCGGTCGTCGGCGAATTCTCCGACGGTATCACTCGCCGGATCAGCACACCGGCCAGCGGCACCAGTTACAAGTCTTCCAATGACAAGGTCATCAAGGTTTTGAAGGATGGCCTGCTCCAGATCGTCGGAAACGGCAAAACCATGCTCGCAGTAACCAATCGCGGCAAGCACGCCGCGCTGGACGTAGTAGTCAATGTGAACGACGAACCCAACGAACCACCAGTGGCCGACGCAGGAATGAACCAGACTGTGAAGGCTGGCACGAAAGTGAAGCTGAGCGGGTTAAAGAGCCGCGATGCCGAAGGCGAAGCCCTCTACTATGCATGGAGCCAGGTACGGGGCAACAAGATCGCGCTGCTGGACGTGTCTAACGCCGAAGCCTCCTTCCTCGCGCCGACCGTGTCGGAGAAACGGACCTATCGATTCAAGCTGCGGGTGACGGATAAGAAGGGGGCGGATTCTGTGCCGGCGTATGTAGACGTCACCGTCGAGCCCTAGCAGGCTGCTGAAAAAGGCACCCAACTTCGTTCTCGTCTCGAAAAAATCCTCAACGTAGCCCAGAGGCTACGCCTCCGGTGTTTTTCTCGCCTGCGGCCTCGTTGGCTGACCTTTTTGAGCAGCCTGTGGCTCTGCGAAATGTATTACGCCTTTTTAGCTTTGTTCATTGTACGAAGCAAATCCTGCTAGCCTAATGTCTTGTCGCACACCTCTACAAGTTTATAAAGCGAAGGCACCATTCCGTTGTACGTATACTGAAACACTTGAAGTGCACCATTCAGGGCAATTAGCAGCATGGGAAGAGGAATTTTGCTCATGCCGAGCTCATACAGCCTTTCATCTGAATTAAGCGTTCCATAAGCCCCAAGTAATCCTCCCCAATTAGGATGAGCTATCTCGGATAATTCATCGTAGATGTCTCCCAATCCTTCATACTTCTTTGTGGCATGTTCCAGGATTGTACGAACATTGATAGCTTCAAGAGGGGTGACTTTATTTCTGCAGCCAACTAGAGATCGCGAAACGAGGTCATCCAGTTTCTGCATATCTCCGCGTTCAATCGTTTCTCTCACCCTTTGATCGAGCAAAACAATAAGCGCTACAGCTTCCAAGAGAGCACGTACAAGAACTGCTGCAGACACCAACTCCCCAGCTTTTATTGTTTTGCATGCCGACTCACCTAGCTCCGTTATGCGAAAAAGTAAGCATTCCCGGAGACATGTAGTAAAGAACGGTAGCTTTGCCTTTTGCGAAGTTTTTGTCGCTTCAACCTTCGCGGGCAAACTCGCTTTGAGTTCTGTGAGAACCTTTATGGATACAGCGAAATTCTGTTCGTCTTCCGGGGTCCAATCAGATGCCATAATCACTCATCGTGAAAATCAGCGAACATTTTTAAGCATGCCGTCACACCTTCTCCAATCGCACTGGCCCGTAGGTATGGCGGGCTTGCTGGAGTTCCTTGATATGACGGAGGAGGGCTGGGCCGAACTTTGATGCAAGAACGGCCTTGCGATGGGGAGCGATGCTCTGCTCGACCTGATTGATCGCTTCTGCCAACTGCTTGACCAGCCGCTGGCCTGAGCCGGTGAGCCACTTGAGGTGCCAGTCGGCGTATTCCAAATCCTGGATCGAGTAGCGGACGGATTCTACTTCTTCAAGACAGCGAAACCTGGCTCGCAGCAGATCGCGCTGGGTGAGTCCTGCCCGCTTCCACCGAGCCGATCCACCCGGTCCCGATGCCCATGTTGAGAGCTGCTCGAAGAGCATCGCCCCCATGGTAAACGTAAAGGTCGCGTGCAGAATGCCTCGTAGCGGCCGCAGGCTGCGACGCCAGGGGGAATAGAAAATCTGCTGGTTGTGATCTCCGTGATAGAGAATATGTTTGCGCAACAAGAGATTTAAATGGTGATGGCTATTCTCGTGGATTAGATCGTCGATCAGATCGAGGTCGTCCCGGTCAAAGCAATTAATAAAGGAGAGTCCTGGCCTGTGCCGATAACTGAAACTGACGACGCCTTTGGCCTTGAGTGGAATAATCCGGCAGGTCAAGAGCGCGAGGACTTCATGTCCTTCCGGCCAGGCCTCTTGAATGGTTGTCCAGGCCCGCCCGATTCTGGCGACCTGATCGGTTGAGGTTGCGGCCACAGTCCTGGGCTGGCGGTCCTTCCCATAGACGAGCGTTGGCCCAACTGTGACGATCCCAGATCGATTTTCCGTAACCCCGACTGGAGACCGGTGTGTCCAGCTCCACTCCAACCGATTGCCTCTCCTTTTACACAAAGCCGTCACAGCCCGTCCGATCTTCAGGGACAGCTCTTGCGGCTGAACTAGAATGGTTGCCTGGCCGGACAATTGTTTGAGGGTCCTCTTCACCGAGGCAGGAGCCGCGTAGACATCGCCCTCCATCCCAACAGCCATCGTTCCGAATAACTCTGCCCGTTCGACGTTGTGGCCAAGGTGTGCGTCGACGGTCCAAGACGGAGTCTTGCGAGTCGCGCACCACTGCATCGGAAGCCCCGGCACAAGACAAAGGGATTCCTGCGTCAACTCCTGAGTGAGGCGGGCGCAGAGTTCGTTGAGCCGCCGTTCGAGTCCCGACGCCTGCGACACACCGCGCGGAAACAGATCGTCCAGATAACTGTTCTCGAAAAATTTCTCTTCACACTCGGCATACAACTCCGCCGCAAACTCACGGGGCTTCTGCTCCTCACGGACCTGCTTCAGCAAATCGATGAAGTACACCAGGTCGTTCAGCGCTTCGATCCAACCGACCACTTTCCAGTGGGCATAGGCATTTCGTTCCAGCGCTTGAGCAAGGAACCGAAAATAAGCCACCGGCAAGGCTAGCGATTTCGCAACATCTGCATATTGGTTTTCCAAGTCCAGGCAGAGATCGCTCAACAGTCCTTTCATCGACAGGCGGAACTCTTCCTGAAGGCGAGCCAGCAATGGCACATCGAGCAACGGCATGACGAGCGTAGACTCCGAGATGGAGAAACGGGACAGACTGTACCGGAGGAAGGAACGCGCTGCAAGAAGAGTGAGCAGGTTATGGGGAAACTATTGTGCACGAGAGAATTTCGATGGTCTGCATTTACGGGGCAACAACAGGAAGTTCCCGCGAGAGACTCAACAAGGCTGTTCGATGATTCGTAAGGTGAAGGAGAGCCAGGGCCTAGCGGGTGAGAATACCTACTTTTCTTGGCGTCCTCACGGCTTTCTTCGGCAGGTAGCCAAGTTCGTCGAGGCGCAGTTCTTTGACATGCTGCATCACGTGATCGCGAAGATCGGTCTGCACGGATGCTTCCTGGAGCGATGTGGAGCCTTTTGCCAATGTGAAGGGCAGTTCATCCTTCCAGAGCAGCTGGCCGTCTCGATTCATCAGGTACAGATACAACCGTCGTGAGTCCTCTGATTTCCACCCCCAGTCGCTTGGGTGCGAAGGCGCAGCGGCGGCAACGCGACTGACGAGCACAGTATCCACGCCCAAGTCCCGCGTGACTTCTTTCGCGAGAGTACTCCGGTCTGCTTCATCGGATTTTTCCGAATGTGTGTCGGCCGCGTCGATTCTCGCCTCGATGCTCACCGGCATTTCGACACGCAATGCAGTTTCCTGCTGCAACAAGGTGGCAAGCCGCGCGCCCATTTCCGGATCGCCTTCAACAGGAAGGACTGCTACGCTCGTTACCTTCGAATTGCGGACAGCATCGCTCGATTGATCCTGCTGGGCCACCCATGATTGCTCGAACGGCTCAAAGGCCACATCGTTGCTCCTCATTGAATCCACCGCCACCATTGCCACCCATGCCCCTGCGAGGC
>DATIQH010000041.1:0-19073 GCA_035471155.1 Nitrospiraceae bacterium
GGTACGTTTTACCCGTTCCGGCTGGACCGATCCCAATTACGATGTCGTGCGCGTCGATGGCTTCGATATAGGCTTTTTGCGTCGGTGTCTTCGGCGCGACGAATCGTTTCTTGGTGACGATCGTCGCCGCGTTGGAGAGAAGCTCTTTGATCGGAATCTCGGGACTCTGACGGAGCGCGCTCAACGCGTGAGAAATGTCATCCGGCTGGAGTACCATCCCGTCGTTGGCAAGAGTGGCGAGTTCCGTGAGAACACGTTCCGCATGGCGAGTGGCCTCCGGCGTGCCATCAAGGGTGAGTTCTTCTCCGCGCGCCGAGAGGCGCACACCGAGATCTTCTTCGATCAGCTTGAGGTGCCGATCGTGGTGACCGAACAGAACGGCGGTGTTGGTGCCTTCTCTGAGTTTAAGTTTACGCACGCGTGTCGAGAGCACCTCTCATGGCATCAATAGATGTAAATTCTACCAGAGCCGGAAACAGGCTGACAATCGTTTCGACATAAATATTTTTCAGGAGAATCGCGTACTCCTGGGAGACTGTTCTGGGGAGGAGGAGAAGAGACGAAGTGCCCGGCAAGCTAAGACTTCGACGGTGCGGTCAAAGACAGATCGAATTCTTGGGCGGCGAAGCCACCCTGCGAATCTTTGGCAATCACCCGCACCCTATGGCTACCTTTCATATTAGGCGTAACTCCCCATTGAATCCGGCCGGTTTTCTCTCCAATGGTCATCCCGGGAGGGGCCAGTTCCAATGCATAAGTAATCGCGTCGCCGTCCTCATCAGTAGCCTGGACAAGATAGTCATACTGATCGCCATTGGGCGACGGAGACGGCTTCGATACGATCGTCGGAGAAGAATTGGATAGTGCAAACCGTTCCGTGACAGTAGCGGTTCCATTGGGAGTGCCGTCCGAAGCCGTTACATCCACCTGAATAGCATCTTTCGCAGTTACACCGGCCAGATCGAGTGTGTTCTCCTCCCCTTCCTTCAAGACCGTCTCATTTTTTCGCCAGCGATAGGTGAGCGAGACCGCATCGTGATCCGGATCAATCACGTCGACTTTAGCCAGCAACTGCCGCCCCTGAGTATCGTGGTCGAAGTCAACGGACACATGCGAAATGATCGGAGGCGTATTGACGACGGAAGCGGCAGCGGAACGGAATGCCGCTCCTTCGATTGTCCCGTCGAAGGGGGTGACTACCACCGCCACCTGATCTCCCCGCTTCAACAGCTCAGGCTGAAGCGATTCTCGCGTTTGCCCAGCGCTGGCTTGACCATTCACCAGCCAGCGATACCGGAAGCTGAGGGTGTTGAGATCGAGATCCTGCGCCTCCACCCGCACGGTGAGCGGCCCAGACAGCGTCAGAGGACTCGGCACGATGGACGCGGCTTTGACGACCGGCTGGTGATTGGCCACACTTGCAATCCCGCTCGCTGTCTCACTCCCTTCACCGGACAAACAGCCGGACAACAGCAACAGGGCCGCAGATAGCCCTGCTACGGCACTTACCTGTGACAGGGCACGAAACCTTTCGCCTCGTACCCTGTCGCTCTGTGAACCAGACCAACTCACATGCGCTCCATTTAGTCTCGCTGACTTATCCAGGAAATGTACTGACTCCAGAGCGATGACGGCGGCTTCGGCGACACCTTGCTCACCAGAGAGTTGCTGGACTGATAGAAGCCGGACATCCCGGTGGGCTGTGTGCCGATCTGAATCGACACAGAAGAAGCCACCCCCGCACCGAGGCCCACTCTCTGGACTGCCATACCACTCGCGTCCACCCCTATAATTGGATCGGAATAGCCCGTTCCGGTCAGGTAATACATGGCATAGAGGTAACTATTCCCCGAGGCCACGCAGATGTCTGTGCCCGGGACAAAGGTTGGGAAGAATACGGCACCACCGATCAAGGTCGGATTGACGATCGACCTCTCCCCTCCGACTCCAGTTGCGCTGGATCCTGATTGCAGCTGGACAATCCACCCGTCTTTGGCCGTAATCGACAAAGCTGGGTTTCCCTGGATTTGGTCGATCAATCCAGAAAACGTCGTGGCGCCGGTCACGTTCTGGACCTGAGTACCCGAGGCACAGGACACGCAAATCTGCGCACTCGACACGTCCAATAGATCTTGGTTCTGACAGTTCACCACAGTAGTTTGCACACAACCGCCCGGACGAAGCACGGAGTCCTTCACACCGATCACGTACTGAGCGCGCAGGTCCGTCTTATCGGTCCGGTTGAAGAAGCGACCGGTCCCGAAGAACAACCAGGTGTTCCCGGAATTGTCCAGGGTCACGGTCGACCCGGTCGTCACAGGGCCAAGAAACTTCGTCGTGGCGGCGGTGATAACACGTTCGATCATTTCTGTCGGAGCACGGTTGCCGCTTACATTGACTCCCCATGTCACCGATGTGCAGGGAGCAGCCGTACAGGCTCCCATGGTGAGGCGGTAGAATTTTCCCCACCAGTATCCGACGCTGCCAGCGCTCGGATCGATCGTCCGGCCTACATAGACCGCATCGGATCGGAAATCCAAATCTCGGTCGAACGTAATTGGATCGCCCATGAAACCTCCGTAGGTGTCTGATCCAACCGGCAATAATCTCACTTCGGGCGTCGCGCCCGGAAGCACGAGTTCAAACCCGAGCATGTTGGCACCGCCGAACGATCCCGACGCCGCACGCCCGTCGTACCCGTGATGCCCGGAGCCGACGACCATCAGAAACTTCGCGTTCGTATGGTCGTTCTTGTTATCCCCGGCGGGGCTCATGCGAACGACGGTCGGATAGCTGGTCGTCAACCCAAGTTTATCAGCCGTGTAGGCGGAAAGGACCGTGGGAGTGACGTCGGGATCCGTGATATCGAGAACGATGTAGCCGCTCAAGAAATCACGGGTATCGTTCGTATCCGTTACGTCCCCATCGCTGTTGAAATCGGCCACGACAGTCAACTTCGGTCCGCCGTTGTTTGCGCTGGCCACGGCTGTACAGGCCTTGCAACTCCCCCCATACCGAAGGCCAAGGATGAGGATGGTTCCCCATCCGCCAGGATGCTTGCACCCTGGATTGGTCGGAGTGGTGCCCCCGCCGCAGTCGGATTCTTCGGCAAAAATTCTCACCTCGGTGACTTTGGGTTTAAGATCGACATACGACACATGGGTATAGTCAAGTTCAGCCAGCCAGCGCAGTTGCGGCAAGATATAGTAAGGGATAAATCCCCACAGCTCCTCGCCCAGATCCGGTTTCGTTGCGTCATCGGCGGTTTCTCCGGTGGTGTAGTACCCATGCTCGACATCGGGCGAGCCAGCGTCGTTGCCCCGGTGAAAATATCCACCATTAAAGGCGTGGAGCATCCCGTCGTTCGCTCCGACATAGGCGACCAACCGTCGATTCTTCCACCGCTGGGAGAATGCCCGGTACCCTGTATCCCCATAGAGGATATCAAACCGCTCGCGCGGCGCACCGACGAGAGTCGGCGTCGAGTTGACCACGTCTCCGAGACGCCAAATATGTGGGTTCCCATCGACCGTCTTCTTGCGGTTGCGCACGCCGTCGATCTGGTTGCCTTGAATGAAATTGATGATGTTCGTGGAGGTAAATGTGCCCGTGGCAGTGGCACGGAGATAGGGCGCCAAGGTGGCCGGAGTGGTTCCGCTCGTATTGAACGGTATTTGCTCACCACTATCTACTCGACCATCATTGTCGAGATCCAACCAGGTAAAGAGATTCCGTGGCTTCGCCGAGATGTCTCGGAGCGCCAGCTTCTTCCCCGCCTCCCACACCCCGTTCATCAGACGGAGGTCGATCCCGTCCGTATTACAATTGAGCGTGGTAGTGCTGTCCTTTTTCCCATCCTCTGGAGTAGTGTCGGCATAGCGCAGAAATTTGACATTATTGTCGGAATCGAGACAGGTTTCGACGATGTTGTCATCCTTATACACCAATCTGTGGTCACCGTTGTCTTCCCTGAGATTCCCAAAACTATCCACCCAGAGTCCCTGCACATACCCGGTCCATCTGACCTCTTCAAGATTTTCATCAAATTCCTCCGGAAAGAAGTAGGCTTGGTAAATCGTGCCGTCGCCGGTCGCCGACGAAGCGAGCACGGATATCGCCGTTCCGGATGCCGACTGCTTCAAGATGTCGGCAATCGCTTCATTGATCTTCTTCTTGAGATCGCCCCCCTCGTCGGCACTGAAATAGGTGTCGGGTATGCAATCCGCATTTGTGTCCCACTCTGGATCACTGTAGTACGGTCCTCCTGTTCCAGGATTGAGAGATGATCCCGCCGGATAGGCGCAAACCGTTCCGCTTGTGCTTGTGGGGTTGAAATTCGACGTGTTGTCTTTGTTCTTGTCGTTGAATCCCCCGTACTTGGCAGCCGAAGCCAAGGTGGCGGCACCGGCCACCCCGCCCATGGCATTCACCCCATAGAAGGTCACATGTTGGGTCCCCGGCACGTTACTTTGATCCCGAATGTCGTGTGTTCTGCCGTAATATGCCACGTCGTCGAGTTGGGTCGTGGTCAGTCCCACATTGGACACAGCGCTGCTCATCAAATTCGTAAACTGGGGCAGATCCGGGTTGTTTCCGTCACCTTTCGGAATCCCAGGGCTGATCATCAGAATGAAGCTCTTGCAACAGGGAACGAGTTGACCGGTCACTGGGCTCTTGCAGTTTCCGGTTGAAGAGTCCCTGTCGCACACCCAAAATGGATCATATAGGGCACCGGTTGTCGCGATGAAATCCGCCGGACTGTTGGAATAGCAGGCCCCTTGAGAATTACGGTACAGACAGAGTCCTTCATAGGTGGCTTCCGCTATAGGCGCAAAGGGCTTCACAAGTTGATTGCGAATTGTCGTGATGGAGGAGGCAGTGAAGTCATCGTCGAACTTGAATTGGAGATATCCTCCTTTGCCGCCGACATTGTCGGCAAAGAGGATGCCCACCCGGAATAAATCTTTGCGCATCGTCTGAAAAAAACCGAGAGACTGGGCTCGCTGGTAACAGGCCAAGGCCCCAGCATAGTAGTCATCGCCGTCCGTACAATTCCGCTTATCAAGTGTGACGGAACCGGCGAGTGGGCCGGGGCCCGGGATATTTGGCTCTGTCGTCAGATCAACCGACAGCTGGAATTTGAGCGGGGCACTCGGACCGCTCCCGTCGAACGGATCGATCGTATTGTTCACGTTGAGATACAATGTCCCCTCACCCAGCCCAAAGAATCGCCCAGCGCTGGGAGTCGCCACGGCAGCCCCTGCCGCGTCCGCGGTCAGCGTGGTATCGGTCGGAATCCTGCCCGTATAACCTCCCTGAATCAGCGTCGGTGGGATGGTGCTCGTATCGAATTGATCGGTCACTGGGACCCACTTTACATAGCGCCAGCATGGTTTGCTTGTGCTACTGCAATCGTTCGAGGCTGAGCCGTCTTCGCCTATCTTATCTTCACCGGCCAGGGTATTGGCCGTTCCATCGGTATTGGAGGAGGCAGACAGCGTCTTCCCCCCGATAAGTGCCTGCATCGTCACGTCTTTCTTGCGCATGGCCAGCCAATTCAGGAAGTTCCCGTCCCAGAAGGTCGTGGCACATTGCACGGGGAGCGAGGGAAGGAGGGTGGTGCTGTCTACTTTCTTCGACCCGTAGACGAAATGCGGTGTACCGGCAGAATAACACCGATACGGATCGAAAAAGCCGTAGTATTCCTTGTTGGGATTAAACGCATCACTCGGTGCGCTGGTGGTTGCAGTATTGACCGACGCACCGTCATTGCTCGACGAGACCAGATTTCGCCCCCCTCCCGGGTCCACCATGTTGACGTTTGAGGCATAGCGAACGTTTCCCGAACTAACCGTGACCGTGCTGTTTTTCGCAGATATAGGATAGGCTCCATAGGCAGCCGAAAGCTGGGCGTTTCCCAGGTCGACGACGAAGAGAATATTGGTCGGGCCAGTCTTGTTCAGAGACATGGGATAATTCGTATAGTCAGCCATGTTGATGGCTTGGGACCATCCTTCCGCTGGATTCCCCAGAGCAGCGAGCAGGCTTAGTACGCCCGTCATCACCAGTCTGAATCCCAGTTTCTTCGTCCCGCGCTTGTCCATGGTGCCCTCCCTGTGTTGCTCAGACGGCCGGCATGACTGCGCCGCCATCATGGGAGCTTCGATCATCACCGCACGAATCATTATTCCTTCCACTGAACCTCGCCCTCATGGCTGCTTTTGACAGCCGTCTCCCGAAAGTGAGCAGGCGTAAATCGCCGACACTACACTCTCCGTCCCGGTCGCCGTATTCGTCGCGACACATTTGATACGGTAGTAGGCGTCGACGCCGTTGGCGCCGGAGCCGACACCAGTTCCCTCGTAGGCGGAGAACTGCTGTTGCCCCGATCCGGCTTTCATTTTCACGTACAGACGATCGATATCGCCGGCCACAGCATAGGGCCCTACGGTCATCCGCAGGTTCGGAGCGGCACCTGTTCCAGTCGGCACATCGGTGAGATTTTCAGGATTTCCGATCAATTCGTTTTCCAGCACCGTCTTATTTCCGCTCGGGACCGGTCCTGGAGGGGCATTGTTGTCGAGCAACACAGCCGGAACCTGAGTCCCGTTTTCCGGGAGGAATACTTGCTGGATGATGTTGGCTCCGGTGCCCAGGCATGATTCGGCGGCCTGACCAGACGCTTCCATCGTCCGTTGCAGTCCTGCCATGTTGTTCTCCAGGCCGCTGACCGTGATGGCGGCAATGCCGAGGACGGTCAGCATCAACATCACCATCAGAACCGTCAACATGGCTATGCCGCGTTCATCGCTCCGTAGAATGAATAAGCAGCCAGATCGATTCCTCACCCGAGTCGTTCCGTTACAAACCGACATTGCGTGTCTCCACCGTCTTCACCAATACTCGTCGCCGATGGTTTGAATCGGACGGCAGCGTACGGTCACTGGTAACCGTTATCGCGGGCGACCCCACGAATGCCCCGTTGGTCTCCCCAAACCCTTGATCATTTTTCGATTGCCTGGCCACCAACGCGACCTGCACCAATTGGATCTTGTCCGGTCTGAGCGGCGAGGCGGTCCATGGAACATTGCTCAGAAAGTCCGCTTGATCGAAGCTGTTTGACCCATTCTGATCATCGATGATCCGATCGGGAATCCCGCTGTTGATGGCTGTCACACAGCCGTCGCACGCATAGGCCAATTGGAGATCCTCGACCCCTTCTGCAATCGGGGCTTCAGCGGTGGGGCCCGTCACGACACCTGCCACGCCCCTCGTCAAACAGGGCGCGTTGCCTCCGCAGAGATTGCCGGCGTCTGGGGGAAGCACGACTTGATATCGAATGCACTGCAGCAAGTAGACCTGATCTTCTATCTGGAACCAGAGAGGAGCAGGGATCGCTACGTTGATGGTGCTGGCCGCGGCGTCCAGTGCCGTCACTTGCGCGGTGGCGGACCCGCCAAGGGAAACATAGGATTGGTTGGCCACAAGGCCAGAACTCACCATGTCAGCCACGGCTCCAGGCTGGAGCGTGATCTGTGTGGTTCCCGCCGTGGTCGTCGGAACCTTCAAGGTCCATCTGTTCGAACCAGACGTCCTGCTAGTCGGTACCAGCACTTGCACCGAATCCGGTCCGCTATCGACACCGGTCGGGGTCTGATCACTGGGCACAATGCCATTGCTGCAATTCCCTATTGGTACACCGGGGTTCCCAAAGCCGGCCAGCTTGAGATCCCTGGCGAGCCACTCCATCGCCATCCGTGCATTCTGCTGCGTATTGACGATTTGCTCGTTAGCCCGTAATGACTTGCTGGTGGTCGTCAGAATGGTAAACGCCGCCGCCACGACGATGACGGCGACCACCATGCCCACCATCACTTCAATGAGCGTGAATCCAGCTTGTTCGGTGGAACCGCGCATAGCCGACCAACGGTTCTGGATAACCATGGTGCCTTTCCCCGTCACTCGGGCGCGATCACTCGGTTGAGCGTCAAGGATCGCGGTCGCTTCACTGTGGAGTCGCTTTTCACGGATCCCTGCCAGGTAATGGTCACGGTGACATTCCTCTGGTTAAGGACCGTCGGTGCAATCACGTTGGACACCGTGACCGTGCCTTGGGCATTTTCGAGCTGGGTGCCATCCACGAGACTGTCCCAGAGCAGACAGTCTCCCTTCGCTTGCGGCTGCGCCGCGGCACTGATGGCGTTACAGTTGGTGGCACTCTGTGTGTCGATTCCGTTATAGCTGACCGCGTTCCGCCGGTTGAATTGGACGCGTTCCATCATGTCCGACGCCAGTGTGGTGATGCGTGTCAGTTCGTTTGCGTCAACGTTCTTCACTAGCGCGATCGTCTGCATCCCAGACATTGCGAGAAGACCGGTGCCCAGCAGGACTGCCGCCAACATCCCTTCTATCAGGGAGAAACCTTCTTCCCCCTTGCACCGAGAAAAGCAGTGTGGTCTCATCATGCCCACCCTTGATGACGTCATGGACAGGGGATCCCGCTCGAATTTGTAGACCAGTTGACTTTCCCGGATGGAATAATCGTGACGGAATATTGGACCCCATACCTGTCGCACAGGCCGATTGTTTGCACTCCTGTGCCTCCGCTCGTCCGAACACCCATCGATGAAAAACTCACCGTGACCGGACTCCCGACCACCGACTTCACATGTGTTGGAAAACTCGCGCTGTTAATCACTGGGCCACCGGTAGACAGTACGGAAGAAACGGACACGACCCCTCCTGAGTGTGTCACGGTCACATCCATACTTCTATTTCGGTTCATCCCAGCCATACGAGACAGGGTCAATTGGCTAGCTACCTCCGATGTCGCCTGCCGAAGCTGAGTCTGCACATACCACCGTGTGAAATTGGGGATCGCTAAAGCTACGCCGATCCCCACAATGGCAACCGCGATCATTACCTCGATCAGGGTGAAACCGGCCTGGCTGGCCCTGAACATACGCATCGCGCAACGCCTCTGGTACATCGTCTAGCTCGCGAACAAGAAATGACACATACAGGTGAAGCAAGCGGCGTGCCGGCCTTACCCTGTCCCCTTGGTTGCTAACTTATTGAATATTAATTTGGTTCTTGAACTTTTGCCCTTTGCTGCCACCCAAGAACAGTACCGAACCGACAAATTTTTGCGCTTGTCGCCCACAAGCGCCCGAGGTAGCTTGAATCTCTCGACGCTCCTGAAATACGCAACACCCCGACTCGCTGCTCCTGAAAGCTTTCCGGTCGGGCGAACGAGACCCGTCGGGTTTCAACGTGCTATGAATAACGCACATGATGCGAGTCGCCCCGTAGACCGTTCCGGAACCGCACCAGGGCAGGGTGAGGTAAATACCCTCCTCCTTGCTTCCGCTGTTTTGCTTTGGTGAAGAATCGAAGGCCTATGAGATTGGGCTACAGAGTCGGCACAGATATGGAAAACAGAACCCGGGACTCCCCTGCCGGATACTGCCCATTTGCCGCACCCTAGCAATGAACTGGCGACTGACGCGGGGATAGTAAGGATCTCACCTCCACATCAAACCCGTGGCAATTCTGAGTCGCCTCTGGCCAATTGGACTCAGTGCCAGTCGTATTCCCATTGGCAGCGGAATCGCTTACCGGAAAGATTTTTCTTCTCTTAAACTAGGCAGTCTCCAAGGAGAAGGGCTGGAAGAAACTCTGCCAGTCCTTCTCCTTTTCCCTTACAGGATGAAGATGATTAACAACCCGAGCAGGGATTACCACCACCACCGGTATCTCCACCAGTATCCCCAAGGGGAGGCACCTGCGTGGGAGGGGCAGGGGTAACTAGAGGCAAGGCAACTGATCCCCTGTGGGCTTCCTGCTTCTCTACAGCCTTGTTACGGCCATGTTGTCCGTGCGTCCCAGCAGCCTCATTGGCGCGGTTCAATACTTTATCCGCGCTGTGGGAAGCTTGTGCAGGTGCGCAGTGCGGAGTACAAGCCGATGTTCCCGCGCTCCCTACCCCAGTTGTCGCAAGAGAAACTGCCGCGACGGCCACGGTGATCGCTAACATGTGTTTCAGCATATATGCCCTCCTTTGGTTATTCCTCTATATCCACTTTAATTCGAGTCGCAGTGCTGTCGATCACTCATTGACTCGAAGTAATTCACAGGAACAACTTCGAAGGGCTGCATGATATATGCCGCCCCCCGACAGGATACATTGCCAGTGTTTTTGCGATCATACGCGTATTTGGCGTCTCATTTAGAGACCATTATTGCCAATTTACGTCGCAAAATTTTGCGCATGAGACGTGCGTACAGATGGTTCTTTCGCGGGGAGTTACTTCAAGGATTGGATCACCGATGATCTCATACATCTCCGTTAACAAAAACGAGCAGTGCAGATTGCCAGATAAAGGCCCTTCTACATTATGAGTATTTCTCTTACTGTGCGTCTCAATCGAAAGGAGCCTCTCCGAGAGTCTGAAGAGACAAGAGGGAATAGGCAGTATCGGCTGCCGTATCGAGAGCGCCGTCGAAGTTACTTCATCGCTACGACCCTGACCTGCTGATAGGTGGTCTCTCCGCGAAGGACTTTTTGTATCCCGTCTTGTACCAAAGTCGACATCGCTTCTCTCATTGCCAAGCTGAGCATGTCGGCGGTCCTGGCTCTGGACTGGATGAGCCGCTTCATCTCTTCCGATCCTCTTAACAGTTCGTGCAAGGGCACTCGCCCCTTGAAGCCGGTTCGGTTGCAGGCCTCGCAACCTCGCCCACGGTACAGGCTCCAATCGGCGCGGTACTCAATACCGACGGTGGGCCAGTCCTGCGCGCCATACCCCTGCACCAGTTCATCGTACTCCTGCCGACTCGGATGATAGGCCTCTTTGCACTGGGTACAGATCCGTTTGCACAGGCGCTGAGCAAGCACTCCCAACATGGCGTCCGCAAAGTTAAACGAGTCGCACCCGAGATCCAACAAACGGATCACCGTCTCAACCGCGCTGTTCGTATGGAGGGTACTGAGCATCAAGTGGCCCGTGAGCGAGGCTTCAATGGCGATGTCGGCCGTTTCTTTGTCCCGCATCTCGCCGATCATGATGACGTCGGGGTCGGCGCGCAAAAACGCCCGCATCGCGGTCGCAAAAGTGAGACCGATCTTCGGATGGACCTGGACTTGACGGAGACCGTCCTGGGTGATTTCAACAGGATCTTCGGCTGTCCAAATCTTTCGTTCGTCGGTATTGATGTGCTTAAGAATTGCGTGCAAGGTTGTCGTTTTGCCGGACCCAGTCGGTCCGACACACAAGATGATCCCGTGTGGTTTCTCCGCAATGGCTTTGATGGCCTGCAACGTGGCGGGGGAAAATTCCATCGCATCGAGCGACATCGGTTGTTTGGCTGTCAGGAGCCGCAGTACGATATCTTCGTCCTGCCCTGAGGTGGGCAAGGTCGCGACACGCAATTCGACCTCTCGATCCTTTGCCAATCGGTATCGGATCTTGCCGTCTTGAGGTTTGCGGCGCTCCGCGATGTCAAGGTTGGCCATGACCTTGATGCGCGATACGACAGCACGCCGATAGGCAGCCGGAATCTTCATGAACATTGAGCAGGCACCGTCGATGCGCAGGCGCACAGCCATGTCTTTACGATCCGCGTATGGTTCGATGTGAATGTCCGATGCGCCGAGACGGTCGGCTTCGACGATCACTTGATTGGTCAGCCGCACAATGGCTGAGTCGTTCTCATCGATCCCGCCTGATACGGGGTCGATCGCAGGCTCATGATGGATTTCATTGACCAGCTCATCGAGAATGGCGCCGATAGACCAGCTGGTTCCCTGGCCTCTGGCCAGATGGAGAAATTGCTCAATGTCCCGGCGCAGGCCAACGGCATAGCGAATAGTCATCCCAGGAAATGTGCGCCGCACGTCCCAACCCTTGTCGAGATCGTGCGGATCGCTGGTGAGCACATCGATCAGTGAGCCTCGCCGCGTGATCGGCAACCAGAGATTCTTTTTGAGATAGTCAAGGCTGAGCGATTTGAGCAGGTCGGCATCGATGACCGTTCGTTCGTCGTACGGGAGGTAAGGACATTGATAAAAGTCGCTCAGGGCGGATCCCAACGCGTCCTTCGGGACATGATAGCGGTCAAGGAGGACCGTTTCGAGATCAAAGTTGCCGTCTTTCGAATCGGCGACCGCCATCAGCACATCGGAAAGACTGATGATCCCTCGATAGACCAAACTATCAAGCACGTTTTGTTCGATCGCGCAACGGGAGGGTTTCGACACGCGGTTGCCCTTCTTCCCTCCGGTTCCATCAGCCACCGCACCTGCCTCGACCATCATGCACAATGTCTTTCGTTCTCACCTTCCCACTGGCGGGCTACGGAAAGGCTCTGTGGGCAGGTCGAAACTTCATAGTTCGGTACGTTTGGGATAATAGTGGCACACCACGCAGGATGCTCAAGCAGTCCGTCCCGCAAGGCCGCGGCGAGGGAAGAGCGAGGAGGTACAAACCGCACTTCGTGTGGGCCGTTCACCTCTACATTGGATCTTGGCGAACGGAAAAACCCCTCCAGCGCTTTCGACCTCCGAGAGGCTCCTTTTCAATGGTGAGCCGCTGCGCGCAGCGAGAACGAAGCTGGCGGCATTTTTAGCATCCTGTTAATTTAATACTTGGCCAGCCAAGTTCCCGACGCCCGATAGACAACCGGAATCCCTCGGAACAGCCCCTGCGCCAAGTCGGCGTTATACCAGACTTCGATTGTGGTACCGGTCCCCGGCGATGTCACGCTTTGCCCAGCCATCATCGCCCCGTACAGGCGAATGGATCGTTCTATCCTGATCGCACCAGCCGTGTACAGCAGGCCATTGACGTGGATACCGGACAATTGCACTGGAACTCTTGTCCCTAGCGACTCCGGCCCCGGTTGAGACGGGCTAAGAGCCGGAATGGATTTCCCCGTTGCGCGAGGCCTGCACACCACATGCCCTTGCACGACCAGCAACCCTTCGACGTAGTCCGTCTCCAGCATCAACGTTCCCATATTCTCCTCGCGCGGCGGTTGCCCATCGATCGTGTCGATGAAGATCAATCCACGATGGTCTCCGACGACATGAGATTCCAACGCAGCTGTAGGCGTGACTCCCTGATCCGAATCCGAGGCCCCCTGAGGATGGAGTTGTCCCGCACGATCGAGTCGATAATAGGTCCCCCAGCGCAATGCGATCTCCTTGAGCGAGTCGTAGTCCCACTGGTCGAGTCTCACTCCAGGCGTTGGATATTGGAGCAGATGCACGTTTTCAGGAAGCGGAGGATTCACATCTTGACCGGCTGGTGGAGCGATGACCGAGACGGTCCCTCCGATCCAATACTCCGTCCAGCGATCCTGCGCATACAACGTCTCGCCATACGACTGGCCTGTGACTGGGGCAGCAATACTCTTGAGGACCAAGTCCTCGACTCGCTGCACCGTGAGATCGCCCACTACCCGTTGATCGCCCCAATGGACCATGACGGGAGATTCGCCGCCCGGCTGCAAGGCTCCAAGAGCCTGTCCGACTTGCACTGCCGCACGAACCGCAGGAATCATTACAGCTCCGAGCTGGAGCTGAACCGTTCGTGTCACCGGCCGGCGGTCGACCGTCGTGGCTGTGACCTCCACCGTGCTCAGCAAGCCTGGCTGGAGGGGGCCATACATTTTCAACTTGAGAATCCGACCAATCCCTCCCAGAGCACGGGAAAAACCGCTGGAGAAATCATTGAGCGTCTGATTGTCCGGCTGATTCGCCGCATCAAGAAGGATGTCGGGATGATCAGCGGTCCCGGCAAACTGTGAACGCCCGGATTCGTCGAAGAACGATGGTCCGTTCCTGAGATTTCCCTGGCGTTTTACAAGCAATCCGGCAATGGATGCCGGCGTGGCACTCGGATCGTGGAACCAACTCGTCACGATATCTGCTGCACCGTCGGCTAACTGTTGTGCGATGTTGTCCTCTTTCATGGCGCTGATGCCCGGCCCATCTTGACCGGCCAAATATAGAGAGGTCACACCGGCGATCCCGAGCAGGAAGATGAGCATCAGCGATCCGAGAAGCACGTGCCCCTCCTCACGCTGATTCATCAACTTCATTGCGCGCCGTTCTTTCATTTTCCTACCCCCGCTCTCATCCTATGAATATTAAAGACAATGCCATTATGTCCTTAGGCTTATTCCTCGAACTGCACGAAATCCTCGATCAGACAGTATCACTTCAACAACGACCAGCCTAACTTTCGCCAGCCCTGTCACAACCTGCCCCATTTCATCCCAATAGGAAAACCGTGCCTCCCTGATATCTCCGACCAGGACACTCGCGCCACCATCGACCTGGCGTAGTAGCCTCAGAACATTTTGGGCATCGCGGCGGCTATAGTAACGAACATGATTCAGGAGGGAGACAAATGCTCCGGATGGAATGGCCCTTGTCAGCGGCTGGGTCACCGTGAGCAGGCGTCGTTGCCCATCGCGAGCCAGAGCCAACGTCTCGCAACGCTCAGCCCAACAGGCCACAATAGTTTTCTGATCCTCCCACCCGCGCCCATCCTCAACCGACAGAGCCGTTTGGCCGACCACTGCCGTCGCCGTGACCGTCGTCGAGAGACCTTGCAGATTCGCCGAAAACTCCACCGAGTCCGAAGCCGCCATGGTAAGAGAATCGGAGCCCGCCAGCCGCAATTCCTGCTCAAGAACTTCCAACCCAAGACGAAGATCTTGCTGCTGGGCGACCTCACGTTGTTGCCTCATAAACTGCTGTTGGAAATAGGACAGGGCTTGAAGCGTGGCAGTCAAGACAACCAGCCCAGCCGCCATCGCAAACATCATCTCGATCAGACTAGTCCCTGTCTCCGTCCACATTCGATTGCGCAGGCCTCTCGTTCGTCCTCCGGCTCGCATCCTAACTACTCCAGGTGGCGTCACGTTATCGACTCCCAACGAATACTGGATTGGCTCGCAGAGTGCCGACTCGTACTTCGTGCTGGCCTTCGCTAGCTGCATAGACTGCGCGAGCCTCAATGAGGGCATGCCCTGAGGCCGACAGCGAACCGGGCCGGCTCGGCGTCACCGTCCAGATCAGTTGAACGCCATCCTGGTCCCAACGACCGGAATACACCCCATCACCAGCCAGCACATCCCCGCCTGCTCCATCGTCATGCATGACAAGATCCGGGACGCCATCGTAATTCAGGTCGTCCAACAAGAGACGATCCCATCGCGCAGATCGTTTCGCTTCAATCCGCATTTCCGCCATCGCCAGGGCACGCGTTGCCAATGTTCCCGTTCGAAGACTCCGTTCTGCAGCCTGAAACGCCCCCATCGCACCGACCAGTCCAATCAACGTCAGGGTCATCGCCACCAGCGCTTCGGCAAAACTGGCTCCGCGCTGCGTATGAAATATTCGATCCCGCGTCATGAGACGGACACTCGTCCGGTGATACTCACAGTGAACGTGGTGTCCCGGCCTTGACTGTCCCGCACGCGAATGGTTGTCGGAGTCACCGACCTTCCACTGGGATGAAATAGAAGTTCAGGACCGGCGCTTGGCTCTTCCACGACGACCCCCTTGTCGGCATACTGATAGACGTGCAGGATGTCCTCGGCATCGCCACGCCGAAGCGTGATCGTACGGCCCTCTCGATCGAATATGACTCGAAGGCGTTCTCGCCTTGCCATCGCCAGTTGTCTGGCGAATCGGAGCTCCGAAGCAATCTCTAGGGTGACGCTACGCGCCTGTACCCTTGCGGCCACTATCTGATAACTTGGCCCAGCCAATGCAGCCAGGATCCCCGTGATCGTCAACACCATCAGGATCTCTATCAAGCTCCATCCTTGCTCCTGTCTCCGTAATTCTCTAGGCATATTCACTTTCGTAGAGTAGGTTCCCTTACGAGGATGATCGTGCCCTCCAAAACTCATGCCCGCGTTGGGGCACCCTTCGAGAGCTGGCTGTTTTGTGCAGTCCTAGAGCAGAATACTTAGAAAGTTCGCGTGGTTTTGTATCGGACAAGGAAGCATGTAGGCAGGGTCAGCTGTGGACCTGGCAAGAAAGTAGCAGCGCGAGAGAGAAACATCTCACTCTTTAAGATACAGGGTTCCGTCTGAAGAGATACAGAAGCGTCATGAGTTAGTAGCCGGGGTCGAGAAAGCCTTGATACCAATCGAGGAGCGGTTGGGCAAAAAATAGAGAGAGGAGCGCGCCCAACACAAGAAAGGGGCCAAAGGGAATATAGTCATCACGCTTGGTGATACGCAGCGCGATCAAGCTGATCCCGATGATAGAACCTGTGAGCGAGCCGATCATGATGGTAAGAAGCGCCGGCTTCCAGCCAAGAAACGCTCCGATCATCGCCAGCAATTTGATATCGCCCCCTCCCATTCCTTCCTTACCGAAGAGATAGGGGCTGAGCCACGCCAGAAGCCAGAGGAGTCCGCCTCCCACCGTGAGACCGACTACAGAGTTGATCACACCCACCGGCAACACGGTCGCTGCGCCAAGAAGTCCGACCACCATTCCGGGCAGAGTAATGACATTGGGAATTATCTTGTGGCTGAGATCCGTTCCCGTCACCACGACCAACGCCGAAAACAACAGAGCATATAGGGCTGCTGTCCAAGTCGGACCGAAATACCATACGATCGCGAGGTAGCCCAGAGCGTTGACGGCTTCCACGAGGGGATACCTGATTGAAATCGGCGTGCGGCAAGCCCGGCAGCGCCCACCAAGCCACAGATAGCTCAGTAGAGGAATATTGTCGTAGAACCCGATCGCATGTGCACACGAGGGACAATGGGAGCCGGGCCAGGCGATCGATTCACCTCGGGGCAGCCTGAAGATGCAGACGTTGAGAAAACTGCCGACCAGCGCGCCGAAGGTTCCGACCACAAGATAGAGAGACCATTCATGCATAATCGACTCAATGACAAGTTCCGGACCGGAATATTCGAGCCATGCCGCAGACCAAATACACATCACTAAGCAGTGTCACTAGGGCCAGTCTCCTGTAGTTTACTTCTCGCAGAGGAGTTCTCTATAATTCATCTGTGCGGCGAGTATTTGTTCGGTGCGCGTTTCTTCCGCCAGGGTGAATTATTATACCGTACAGCACCATGCGTCAAAGGAGAACACGATAATGGCACGGACCGCGAAGTCAAAAACGAAAACCAAACCTTCCCTGGCCAATCTGGCTCTGCCGCCCCGCAAGAAGCGGCCTGAATCGCTCACCAGCCGGGAGAAAGAGATTCTTGAACTGATTTGGGCCGGGTTCAAAAACAAGGAAATCGGTCAGCGACTCAAGATCAGCGTCAAGACCGTCGAGGCGCATCGGGCCAACATGATGAAAAAGATGCGCGTGTCGAACACCGCTCAGCTGCTCAAAACCGCGATCCAAGACGGGACAATCAAGATTCGTTAGACTGCGCCTGAGCCGCGATACCCTTGTGACGCTGGCGCACCGCTTCGAACAGCGTGACGGCTGCTGCGGCCGAGACATTCAACGACTGGATACGGCCCTGCATCGGAATCTTGATGCGGTCGTCGCACTCTTTCAGTACCCCAGGGCGAAGGCCTTCTCCTTCTCCCCCTAGCACCAGCGCAATCGGTCCAGTCATGTCGATGTCGGTATGGAGCTTCTCCGCCTGTGGGTCGACACCATAGATCCACAGGCCTGCTTCTTTGAGATCCTGAATCAGGCGAATCAGATTGCCCACGCGCCCGACGGAAATATGATCGAGCGCTCCGGCCGATACTTTCGCCACCACCGATGTCAGACCGACTGCCCGCCGCTCCGGGATGAGCACTCCATGGACACCAGCCGCTTCGGCCGTCCGCAAGATCGCGCCCAAGTTATGCGGATCTTCGACTCCGTCAAGGAGCACGAGAAACGGCTTCTCACCTCGCGTCTTCGCCCGATCGAGAATCTGCTCTGTCGTGTCATAGGATTTTGCGGCTATGAAGGCGATCACACCCTGGTGATGTCCGCCTGGCACCAATCGATCGAAGGCAGGAGGCGGCTCGATGTGAACGGGAACTCGCTGCGCCTTAGCAAGTTGGACAAGGTCATGGAATTGCCGATCGGTGCGAAGAACAAGAAGCCGCTGCAGAGGACGAGAGTCGGCGCGCAAGGCTTCGCGCACAGCGTGCAATCCGTAGATCAGTTCCGGCTGACTATCGCTTCCACCGGCTGGTGCCGTCGGGCTTGTCCTCGATGACGATGCCGTGGGACGCGAGGAACTGACGTATCTCGTCGGCCTTCTTGAAGTTCTTCTGTTTTCTGGCTTCATTGCGTTCAACAAGCTTCGAATCGATTTCTTCACCCGAGATCTGGTACTGTTCTGATCCAAGGTTCATCCCATATTCCCACAAATCCAGCTGGAACAATCCCAACACGCCGCCTAGCATACGAAACGCCTGGCGCGCCTGCTGCCTCTCTCGCGTTGAAAGCCCAATATCAAGCAACTTGTTTACGTCACTACGAAGCCTCTGAAGTTCGGCAACCGCCACCGGCGTATTAAAATCATTGTCCATGGCTTTCCGGAACGACTCTCGAGTTCGATCAACAGACGACGGGAGATCCTTGTCGCCCACTGTGTTGCTTTCTGATTCACGGAGTCGATTAAACAATCCGTAGAACCCCTCCAATGCCTGCTTCGCTTCCTCCAAAGCCTGGTCGGAAAAATCCAGTGGGCCATGGTAATGAGTCGAAAGGAGGAAGTATCTCAGGACTTCGCCCGTGACATCCTGCGACCATTTGGAATTCTCGAAGATCTCTCTGATCGTGAAAAAGTTCCCCAGCGACTTGGACATCTTCTCCTGATTGATCTGCACAAAACCGTTGTGAATCCAGTAGCGCGCGAATTCTTTTCCCGTCGCCCCACATGACTGCGCGATTTCGTTCTCGTGATGCGGGAAAATCAGGTCCATTCCCCCGCCATGAATGTCGAACGTTTCACCGAGATGTTTCATAGACATCGCCGAGCATTCGATGTGCCAACCGGGACGCCCGGACCCCCAGGGACTCTCCCATGACGGCTCATCCGGTTTGCTCCTCTAGGATACGATGTTG
>DATIQH010000042.1:0-5227 GCA_035471155.1 Nitrospiraceae bacterium
GCCGGCACCCCGGTTCCCGTCAACGATATCTGGATTGCCGCCAGCGCCATGCAGGACGGACTCCCGATTCTGACATCCGACCGCGATTTTCAGAAAATTCCTCAGGTCGTCGTTCGTCACTTTTTTGTACTTCAGGGGCAACTTGGGCTATCCTGCCGGTGATGAAACGGTGGCCTCTGTATCTGATCGCTGTGCTCCTTGGGTTGGGGGGATTGGTGTACCTCGTCGGATTGAATTTTTCAGTAAATTTCACCGACATGTGGAGTAAAGGCCCTCAAGGGAAGAGCGCCCAGCGCGAGGCCGGAAAGATCACGGAAGGAAACGCAGTTCCCAAAGAGATACTGAGACTGCGGCGCAAGCACCAACTGAGACCGCTGACTAAACAGGAAGAGGGAACGAAAATAGAAGAATTGCCGAATGGCATATACGGTTTCTCTACGTGCGGCGTCGACGCATTACGCGCGACGCGAGGCGACACATTCTCGCTGGAGATTCAAAAACATGATGGGATCGTTTTCTATGTTGGATATGCCTCTGACGAGGACATAGAGAAATATCTGACTCGTCAAAAAAACTTTCATATCCTCACGTCCCCTCACCCAAGGAAAGGGGCATCATTCCTGTTCGACATCCCTGTTGAGTTTGTCTCAAAATGCGAGGAACGCCCTGGGGGAGATGGGTATCTTTTTGATCTATTTGTGACTGCTATCCCCGAGTTGCAAATCTAACAAGATGCTGAAAAATGGAGCGGGGCAGCTAGGACGATCCCCTTGCGCGCGCAACACGCGGCATGAGAATGCCCTCGTTGGACGCGCGCAGTTGGGATCATCCCAGCCACCCCTTGGCAAGCGGTAGTTGGCTGCGGCCTTGCTTGGGATAAGGCGCGTCTCGGCGCTCCGGGGTTGGGTGGGTGAGAAGTCTGGCCTTTTTGAGCATCCTGATGTTAATGATGGTCAACCTGCTCATTCGTTAGGAATCGAGGCTCTTCATGGGCGGCTTTCTCGCGCTGGCGCTGACAATCGGACTCGTCTTCGGCGCGCGCAAATTATGCGATCTGATTCGAGCGCCACTGTGGTTCGCAAAGTTTTTGTTCATCTGCGCGTTTCTGATCGCCGCCTACTTTCTTGCGGAAGAGATCGTTCCTGAATCCAAGAAGCCATGGGGCATTTGGATCGCCCTGCTCGGCACAGCGACAGGAATCATCCCGGTAGGTTTCATTGTGTTCAAACACATCGAGGATGACGACGGAAGCGCGCGGGACTCTTCTCGATACCCCTCAGAGTAAGCCGCACAAGCAAGGGACGATCACTTCAATGGTGGCTGTGCCGCCTTGGAAGGTAAAGCTGTATGCACCCGTCGCAGGCCCACAAATACACCATCTTCGGCGATCATCGTAGAAGTCTTCGTGAAACATGTTGGTTAATATGGCCCTTTGAAGACGTTCTCCTTGATTGACTTGTGTACGGTCTGAATCAGTTTTTCCGGTGAAATCGGTTTCTCCAAGTAGTCGACAATACCCTGTTTGAAGAGATCCGTGGCTCCCGCCAGCTCGGGTTTCCCAGTGAACACAATCACGGGGACAGACGGGAACTCTTGACGGAAAAATGCAATGGCCTCCATCCCGTTGACCTTTGGCATATGGATGTCGCAGATAATGAGGCCCACCTTAAATGGATTATCGTTGGATCTAATTTGTCTGATGGCTTCGTCCCCATCCTCGGCCTCACGCACATCGTAGCCGGCCTTCGTTAAAATCAGACGAACTGATTTCCTGACGTCTGCTTCATCATCCACCACCAATACTCTCCCTAGCGACATTGCCCCCTCCTTTCTTACATGTTCTTCACGCCCTTATTTCATCATGTCACGGTAGTTCAAGCTGCAGGTTGACCACACACGTTGCTCTTTTGCCCTTCGCGTTTTCGGCTTTTATCTATCTCTCTATGCATCCACAGCGTCCTTCACAATCCTTCTTCTACTCTCATACGCATCAATTCCAAACGGTTAGCCATACAAGCACAAGGGGATCGTAGCATCGGCTAAATCTAAAGTCACGCCGATGGAATAGAAACACAGGTCACGGGAAACTATTTCGGCACGTGAGAACTTCGATGGCCGGCACGGCTTGGGCAAGGAGAGAGCTCCCCGGCCGGGATGCTCAAAATGGCGGCTGGTCTCACCCACCCAACCCCGGCGCGCCGAGACACGCCGTTCCGCGGGCTAGGCTGCAGGGAGCTCGCGACAGAAGCCTATTCAGTCTTCACCCACCTGCCCCGAGCTGCCACGACATCTCAATTACCGGGGGGTACGTTGCAGGGAGACGGGCGACTGAGAACGACGCCCAGGGAAATGCGCGTCCCTGGGCAAAGGGACTGTCTCGGCAGACCCAGGGCGGGCGGGTGAAATATCCGCAGGGGTCAAACAGGTGAGAAGAACGGCATTTTCAGCATCCTGCTAAGGCGAAGGAGGGAGCACTGCAATCACACGGAGCGGGCCGCCGGTTCCACCGGCGATTTTCATCGGCAGGGCGATCACGTCGAATCCCCGATGTGGAAGTTCGCGTAGATCACTCAGATTCTCGAACACCGGCACGTTCTGGGAGAGAAGCGCGACATGCGTCTCAAACTTGCTGGATTGCCCATAATCAATCGAGGCCGTGTCGATGCCCACGGCCTTGACTTGCCGTTCGCGCACGAGCCAAGCCGCCGCTTCGGGGTGCAAACCTGGGAAATGCAGTGCCTGCACCGCTTCCGGCCCTCTCAACTCTGTTCCCAGATACTGTTGCCGCGATGGCCAAAAACGCGCAAAGCCCGAGTCGAGCAACACGATCGCGCTGTTTGGAATCAGCCCGTGCTCTGTTTCCCATCGCTCCAAATCTTGGATGGTGATGCGATAATCCCGATCACCTGCACATTGGGATGTGACATCGATTCTAATGCCGGCTCCGACCAAGCGCTCGATAGGAATCTGGTCCAGTGTCTGCCCACCCTTAGAAAAGTGAATCGGCGCATCGATGTGGGTGCCGCCATGTTCGGCCATCTCCAGGCGATTCGAGGCGTAGTAATATCCGCCAGGGGTCTCTCCCGCCTGCTGGAAAACGAGCCGGAAGTCTTGTTCAGTTGGCCAAACGACCGTGTCAGACCCGAAGGCATGGGTAAGGTCGATGAGCCGTGACTGTTCCAAGGCAAGACTTTCATACCGAGCATGACCGGGAGCGCACCCCATACCGGCGAGCGCACACAACACCACTAGCCAGCCGACTACCTGATTCCTCCCCCGCACCCATAAGCAATTCGTTGGTCCTTTCAGCATGGCATGCTCCTTCGCTCCTAAAACCTCTCGTAAATATTGTCAGCCCGTTTGCAAGAAAGCAAACAGAGCGATTCAAACTTTCCAATCCATGACTCGATGATGAGTCACTCAAGTTGTGGTAGAGTGAGCTCAGGTGCTGAAGCCTTACCGATTCCAGATTCCTATGAGATCAAAGAACTTCGGTCCTCTCACCCTCTCCGACTACGAGATCTCTCCTGAGCAGGGTTTTCTTCCAAAGGACCCTCTTGAAAACCTTCCAGACATACCGACGCTCACCCATCTTGGGCATGAGCTGCCGAAATTACTGAGTGCTCGGACGGTCCGGCGGTATATCAACGAGCAACGCCAGCTGCTTCCATCGATCCCGTCAACATGGCACATAGAGGAACACCGGGCTGCGATGCGAATCCTTTCGTTTTGCGGGCACGCCTATGTTTGGGAAGTGCCGGACGAGCCCGCCCTAAAGCTACCGCCGCAACTGGCGCAACCCTGGCACGAAGTGGCTCAGAGGCTTGGACGCCCACCTGTGCTGTCCTACGCATCCTATGCGCTCGACAATTGGCGGCGACTCGACAAGACCAAGCCGATTCAGCTCGATAACATCGTGCTGCTCCAGAATTTTCTTGGCGGTTTGGATGAGGAATGGTTCGTCGTGGTTCATATCCAGATTGAACGGGAAGCGGGGCCGGGGCTAGCGGGGCTTCTGCGAGCGATGAAAGGGGCGGCCAACGACCGGGAGGATGAAGTCTTGCCCGGTCTCACAACCCTGGCGTCGGCTCAAACCGCGATGCGCGACACATTGATTCGAATGAAAGAGCGCTGCGATCCCTATGTGTACTACAACCGAGTGCGGCCCTACATCCACGGCTGGAAGAACAGCCCTTCCTTACCCAACGGACTCGCCTACGAGGGCGTGATGTCCTATGCCGGGCAGCCGCAGCAATTCCGAGGCGAGACCGGCGCGCAAAGCACGATTGTGCCATGCATCGACGCCGGACTCGGAATCGCCCATGCACCTGATCCCTTGACCCTGTACTTACAGGAAATGCGCGACTACATGCCTCCGCGCCACCGGGCGTTCATAGAAGTCCTGGAGAAGAGCACGGATGATCTCGGCCGCCCGTTGCTCGCCGGTTATGTGCGGGATCGGAAACGCCGCAACCCCGATCTCTGGACTGCCTATGCCGCTTGCGTCGATCTCCTCGCACAGTTCCGCGAGATTCACATCGGCTACGCCGACAGTTATATCCATCGCCAACACCAATCCCACTCAAGCAATCCCACGGCTGTGGGAACAGGCGGCACACCCTTCATGCAGTACCTCCAAAAGCACCTGGATGAAACGAGACAGGTGCTCGTTCAGTAGACGCTTCTTGATCCGCTGACTTCACGAGCATTGACTGAACTGCCGTTGACTACACATCCTCAGGGGCGTATCGTTTTTTCTATACGATCCCAATCTGAACCATAGGAGGCCTCAATGGCGATTATGTGCTCTTTGGCTGTCTGCAAAGCACAAGCGGGAATGTGCGGGCATGAGAAGGTGATGCTCAGCGTTGCCGCAGTCGCGGCAATCGGCTTTGGGGCTTACTTCCTGATCAGCTGAGCAGGCTGCTGAAAAAGTCCGCCAGCGGCGTTCTCAGCTCGCAAGAATCCTCAACGTACCCCCGAGGGTACGCCTCCGGTTCTTGTTCCGCCTGCGGCCTTGCTGGACGGCCTTTTTGAGCAGCCTGCCAAGAGCCTGCGCTAGCGAGCTTGGAACATGGGCAGTTCCCGCGAACTTTCTGCTTCCTGCTGAATGCGTAACCGTTCCAACCGCGATTCTTCCATCACGTTGTGCAGCATATCATCGGTCATCTGCGTCATCTGCGCAGCTGCGTCTTTCATATCGGCATGCTCAACAGCGCGGGACAAC
>DATIQH010000043.1:0-9877 GCA_035471155.1 Nitrospiraceae bacterium
AGGACCGGCGGGTCTGAGGGGATTGGATTTGCCATTCCCAGCAGCATCGCATTGGACATCGTCGACAGCTTGCAGAAGACCGGCAAGGTTGTGCGTGGCTGGATGGGTGTCGCCATTCAAGAGATTACGCCGGCCTTGGCCAAATCGTTCAAGTTGCCTGAGCAGCGGAAGGGCGTGTTAATCAGCGATGTGAACGAAAATGGCCCCTCCCATGCCGCCGGTATCCGACGCGGCGATGTGGTGATCTCGTTCAACGGGAAAGATGTCCAAAATGTGAGCCAGTTGCGAAACCTTGTCGCGCGTACGATGGTCGGCAAGGATGCGCAGGTGAAGGTATTGCGAGACGGCAAGGAACAGACCATCGCGGTGAAAGTGGCGGAACGGCCGACGGATGAAATGCTGGCGAAAAAAGAGCCGGCGGCCTCCAAGGAGCCGGTCGAAGCGGTCAAGCTGCCTGATAATGTCTTGGCCTCACTTCGTGTGCAGGCGTTGGATGTGGCCACGATGAGTCAATTGAACATCCCGGCGAAGATGACAGGTGTCGTCATCACGTCGGTCGAAAGCGGCGGCGCTGCGGAGGCGGCAGGTTTGCAGCGAGGTGACGTCATTCAGGAAGTGAACCACGAAGTCGTGAAGACGCTCGAAGACTACCAGAAGGCTTCAAGTAAGCTGAAGAAAGACGAGCTGGCCGTCCTGCTGCTGAGCCGGCAGGGGAATAACCTGTTTGTCGCGGTCAATCCCAAGTAACAGGCCTGACGCTGCGGAGACCGCTCGAATGTCGAGCGGTCTCCGCTAGCCGTCGAATGAACGGATCGTATGTCCAACGGCCCGAACTCACTCAACCAGTGGCTGCAGGATACGATCTTCAAGCCGCTGGAAGACAAGAAAATGCCGGTGATGGAGCACCTCGCGGAGCTCCAGGTCCGGCTCACACGTGTGGTGATCGTCACCGCGGTGGTGTTCGTCGGCACATTCTTCTATGCCGACACGTTGGTCAAGTGGCTGCGCATTCCGCTTCAGAACATGTTTACGCCGGGATCCCTGTCGTGGGTGCCGACCGATCTGCCGACCGTTCCGTTCGTCTTTCTCGCGCCGGCTGAAGCATTATGGCAAAACGTCAAGGTGGCGGGGCTCTTTGCCCTTGTCGCCGCGACGCCGTATATTCTGGTGGAGGTGTGGCAGTTCGTGGTGCCGGGTCTCCATGCGCAGGAACGGCGTTTTGTCGCGCCCTTTACGGTGCTGACGGCTGTGGCTTTTTACGTAGGGGTAGGCTTTGCGTTTTTCTTCGTGCTTCCGTTTGCGCTGAACTTTTTGATTTCCTATGGCGTCAATGCCGGCTTCGTTCCGCAGATATCCATTGCGCAATATGTCGGATTTGCCCTTTGGTTCCTGGTGGTGTTCGGGCTGATTTTCGAAGTCCCGCTCGCGATCACGCTCATGGCGAAGTTTGGGTGGGTCGATGCGCCGTTTCTGATTCGGTATTGGAAATGGGCGTTGCTGGGATCCTTTGTGGTCGCCGCAGTTTTGACACCGACTCCTGACCCGTTCAATCAAGCGCTCATGGCGATTCCCATGTTCCTTCTGTACTGGATCGGAGTTTTCAGCGCCATGTTTTTCGGCAAGAAAAAATCTGCGGCAGAGAGTCAGACAGGTCTCCCGTCGGTCGCTATGGCCGCGGCAGGGGCCGGCACAACATCCGGCGCAATGCCGAAGTCTTCAGAGGGCGACTATGTCGGTGTGCCGACAGATCGCCGGCGATAACGAAATCGGACAAGTTCGACGTCATGTATTTTTTTAGAAGGAAGAGATATGGCTCGTGAATTGAACGTCATTCAACCTCCCAACTCCAGTGGCAGCGATGCCTGTGTCTACATGTGGGCCTGCGCGATCTGCGACGAAAACGAAACCTGCCAGAAGGACAAGGAGGGGCACAGCCGCTGGTTGGTGGCCAAACGGATGGAGCGGATTGAATACAAAGTGCTCATCATGAGCAACAAGGGTGGAGTCGGAAAGAGCACCTGCACGACGAATCTCGCCGTGAGTCTCGCGCTCAAAGGGTGGCATGTCGGCATTTGCGATATGGACATCCATGGCCCGAACATTCCCAAGATGGTGGGCGCCGAGGGGCAGAAGCTCAAGATCAGCAGTTCAGGCGGGATCATCCCGTTTCAGGCCTATAACCTCAAGATTGCCTCCATGTCTTTCCTGCTACAGAATTCGGACGATCCGATCATCTGGCGCGATGCCTACAAGTATGAGTTCATCAACCAGCTCTTGGGCGGGGTCGAGTGGCAGGATCTGAACTTTTTGTTTGTCGACCTGCCGCCAGGAACCGGCAATGAGTCGGTGACGACCATCGATCTGCTCGGCAATGTCAGCGGCGCGGTGATCGTGACGACGCCACAGGAAGTGGCCTTGTTGGATTCACGCAAGTCGGTCACGTTCTGTAAAGATAGCGAAGTCCCGATCATTGGGATTGTCGAAAACATGAGCGGGTTAGAGTGCCCCCATTGTCACAACCATATCGAAGTGTTCCGGAAGGGCGGTGGGGAAGCCTCCGCAATGGATATGGGTGTGCCTTTCCTCGGACGCATTCCGCTCGATCCCGATGTCGTGATCCAGTCCGATGCCGGCGAGCCCTTTGCCATGTTCAATTCCGACACGGCCACTGCCGAGTGTTATCACGACATCGCGAATAAGGTCGAAGCGTTCTGCAAGAAACGCGGATCTCTCGTGAACGTGGTGTCCCGGCAGGCGCATTGATGAAGGAGCGATGGTGAAGGCCACAGACGCGACAGAGGGGCTCACGCAGTTGCAAGAGGCGCAGCGGATCGTGTTGGAGTCCACGCAGACATTGGGCCTGGAGAAAATTTCGATCCTCGACGCGCTGGGCCGTGTTCTCGGGGAGGACATCGTGGCGGAACGGGATAATCCGCCCTGGGACAACAGTGCGATGGATGGGTTTGCCGTGCGGTGGGACGATATCAAGCAGGAACATGCAATTCAGAAAACGGTCACGCTCACGGTGATCGAAGATGTGGCCGCCGGCCGGATGCCGTCAAAGTCCATCGGCGCAGGACAGGCAATTCGCATTATGACCGGGGCCCCGATCCCGAAGGGGGCGGACACCGTCTTGAAGGTTGAGGACACTGAGCATACACCTGATTCCGTGCGCGTGTTCAAGCCGGAACAGCAAGGCGCCAACATCAGGCCTCAAGGCGAAGATGTGAAGAGGGGCGAGTGCATCATCGCAAAGGGGACTCAGATTCGGCCGAGTGAGGCGGGGATGCTCGCGATTCTTGCGAAGTCATTCATCTTTGCTTACCAACGGCCCCGTGTGGCGATACTTTCGACGGGCGATGAACTGGCGGATTTGGATGAGCGGTTCAGCGAAGAGAAGATCATCAACTCCAACAGTTATGGGATTGCGGCAGCGGTGCAGGAGGCGGGGGGTATTCCTCTGCTGCTGGGGATCGCGCGGGATACCCCTGCGGCGTTGAAGGAAAAGATTTTGCAGGGACTGACGGCGGATATTCTGGTGCTGTCCGGTGGCGTGTCGATGGGCGACTACGATTTCACCAAGGTCGTTTTCCGCGAACTGGGCGCAGACATGAATTTCTGGAAGCTGGCGATCAGGCCGGGGCAACCGCTTGCCTTCGGAAAAATTCTGGGAAAGCTGGCGTTCGGCTTGCCCGGGAATCCCGTATCCTCCATGGTGACGTTTGAGCAGCTCGTGCGGCCGGCGATACTCAAAATGAGCGGACACCGGAATTACGGTCGGCCGGTTGTACGGGCGATTTTCCAGGAGAAGTTTTCCAAACGGCCGGATCGACGCCACTTTCTTCGCGGCGTGCTCACGCAAGAAGAGGGTGTCTTCAAAGTTCGAACGACCGGCGCGCAAGGGTCAGGGATATTGACGTCTATGGTGAAGGCCAATTGTTTGATCGATATTCCGGTCGAAGTCGAACGAGTGAACCAAGGCGATCTGGTATCGGTTCAACTCTTGAGCGGAGAAGCCTGGGCCAGCCATTCCGAACACAGTCACACCGATCATCACCGGTTGTCCTGTTGTTGATAGGGAAAGGAAGTCGATAGTCATCAGTCGCGGGCCGATGGCGGGTCATATTCTTGACCGCCGTTGCCTCATGACGATTGACCGTAGACCGGACACACGCATGGCCGTACCTATTGTTTCGTTTGTCGGTCGCTCGAACAGTGGAAAAACCACGCTGATCGAGCGTGTGATTCCTGAGTTGGTCCGGGCCGGCTACAAAGTGGCGACGGTGAAGCACGCCGGACACGGGTTTGACCTCGACACGGAAGGAAAAGATAGCTGGCGCCACAAACGAGCCGGTGCCAGCAGCGTCGTAGTGCTCTCCAAGGGCAGTATGGCGATGTTTGCCGATGTGTCCGATCAGATGAAAGTTGAAGACGTACGGGATCGGTTTCTCGATCACACCTATGACTTGATCATTGCCGAAGGATGGAAGCACGAAGGGTATCCGAAGATTGTGATCGTCCGTGAGCAGATCGGCGAAATTCCTGTTTCTACGGAAGGGTTGCTTGCGGTGGTATCGGACAAACCCGTGGATCTATCCGTGCCGCTGTTCGGGTTGGACGATGTTGCCGGCGTGGCCGCCTTGATTATGAAGCAGTTCCCACGATCGCGGTCTTCTGCGGAGCAAGGGCTGGAACCCTAAAGCGGTCGTGTCGTCCTCGCCCTTGTTGCGGGTCGCATCCTGCTAAATCGCTGATCATCCATGTCCACACCTGTCCTGTCCGTCCAACATTTGGTGAAACGGTTCGGCGAATTCGTTGCCGTCAACGATATTTCGTTCGACGTCAGGCCGGGAGAAATTCTTGGATTGCTGGGCCCCAACGGGGCGGGCAAAACGACCACGATTCAGATGTTGCTCGGGGTGGTAAAGCCGACCTCCGGTTCCATTCAGATGTTTGGACTTGATTTGGCGGCCAACCGGGAAGAGATTCTACAGCAAGTGAATTTTTCTTCGACCTATGTCTCCTTGCCGCAGGCGCTCACGGTCGAAGAGAACCTTTGGGTGATTGCGCGGCTGTACGGTCTATCTCAGATCCAAGAGCGGATTGATGACATCGTGAAGCGGCTGGAAATGGAGGAGTTTCGCCATAAAGTGACGCGCAAACTGTCTTCCGGTCAAAGCACTCGTCTTGGGCTGGCCAAGGCGTTCTTGACCGAACCGAAGATTCTGTTCCTCGACGAGCCGACGGCGAGTCTAGATCCCGATATCGCGCAAAAGATTCGAGGCTTCCTCAAGGAGGAGCGTCGATCGTCCAGACTCAGTGTGCTCTATACGTCGCACAATATGCACGAGATGGAAGAGATGTCGGACCGGATCATCTTTCTCCAGCGGGGAAAGATTGTGGCGGAGGGAACGGCGCAGGAGATTGTGGCGCGGTTTGGGCAGGCGGACTTGGAAGACGTATTTGTGAAGTTGGCGCGGGAGAAATGAAAGAGCGGGCTGGCGGGGACGTTCCCTGTGCTCGCAGAACGCGCACGATGAAACTGTGCTCGTCCGATGCGCGCAGTGGGGAACGTCCCTGCCAGCCCACGATGTGCGCCAAGTTTTTGAGGGTAGAGACGGGGAAGAAGATGATATGAAATTCCATCGAATCTATGCGTTGGTGGCGCGCCATATGTATCTGTACAGGCGCAGCTTGCCGCGGATGATGGAAATCTTCTATTGGCCGTTTTTGGACCTTGTCATTTGGGGATTCATCACGGTCTATCTCATGAAATTTCAGGGACAGATCCCTGGGGCGGTGACGTTCTTTTTAGGGGCGTTGATCTTGTGGGATATCCTGTTCCGAGCTCAGCAGGGAATTACGATCTCGTTTCTGGAGGAAATTTGGGCGAGAAACCTCATGAACTTATTCGCCAGTCCGCTTAAGCCGAACGAGTTTCTGGCGGCCACGATGGTCATGAGTGTTTTTAAGGTGGTGGCGGTTTCTATCGTGATGGTGGTCTGCGCCGGCCTGTTTTATTCCTACAATATCTTCATCATCGGAATGTGGCTGGTTCCCTTTGTGTTGAATCTTGTGCTGACGGGATGGATTATCGGGGTGCTGACCACAGCCCTCATCATGCGGTTCGGCCAAGAAGCCGAGGTCCTGGCTTGGAGCATGGTGTTCCTGTTCCAGCCCATCTCCTGTGTGTTCTATCCGATCGAGGTGCTCCCGTGGTGGTTGCAGGCGATTGCCTGGATGAACCCGGCAGCCCATGTATTTGAGGGGATGCGAGCCGTGCTCAATACTTCTCCCGAACCGATGACCCATCTTGGCTGGGCGACCGGTCTCAATCTACTGTTTCTCGCAATGGTCATTGCCGCCTTCCATTGGACCTTCGAGCTTTGCAGGGAACGTGGGCTGCTGGTGCGCATCGGAGAATAACCCGACGGGGGACTGGGCGCGGATTGCCATTGTCAAGAACGCTGTGATAGCCTACAACCACCTGATAGCAGGGGCCTGGCGGTCAGGTGGTATGAAACATACAGGCCTGCAGCATCGATGTTGCCTTGCTCGAGTCACTCGCCGGAAGTCAGACCTAAGTCGCCGCATCTTTCGCGTCTTCGGCCCGCTCCTTCCTCCGTCCCTCGCGTACAAGACAATATCATCATACTCATAAGGAGGAACCCCAGATGGGTTCAAAGATTTATGTCGGTGGGTTGCCCTACTCGGCGACCGAGCAGGAGTTGAGCGATCTGTTTGGACGACACGGCGCCGTCGCTTCCGCACGGATCATTACGGATAAATTCACGGGACAGTCACGCGGCTTCGGCTTCGTTGAGATGTCTTCGGATGCGGAAGCGCAGGCGGCCATTACCGCTCTCAACGGTGCGGAAATGGGCGGCCGGACCTTAACCGTGAACGAAGCGCGCCCCCAGGAACCTCGCAGCGGCGGGGGTGGATTTGGTGGGGGTGGAGGTGGTGGTCGGGGTGGTGCCGGGGGCGGCAAGCGCGATCGCTGGTAATAGATACTCGCAAATATGAACGGGGCTGCCATCATGTCGATGGCAGCCCCGTTTTGTTTGTTGCCATGAGGCGAGAGATGGCCGCTGGGCTGTGGGAGCGGTCAGCTAATCAACCCACCCGTCACCGACTTTTGGAATGCCAGGTGAGCCTTCAGTTGGGCTCTCGAACGAAGGCGGAGATGTCTGAAGAATTTGTCGCACGAATAGCACCAGGGCTTGGGGCTCAAACGGTTTTGGAAGAAATGGGAGATCCCCCCGGCGTATGCCGTACCCTGCCAAATCTTGATCGATATTGTTGGACATGAGGATCACTCGCAGGTCTTTTCGGATGTGGAGCGCACGGACGGCCAGCTCGTAGCCATGCACATGGGGGAATTGATTGGAACTCGAAGCCAATTGAAAGCCCGGAGGGGGGAGGATAATGTTTGTGAGCAGTAGATCGATGGGGCCTTCGTGCTGCGCGCAGATTTTGAGCGCCTCTGAACTGCCGTCTGCTTCAAGGACAGAAAATCCTGCCTGTTGAAGTATCGTTTTACACAGCGTTGAGCTGGTCGACTCGTCATCGACCACCAGGATGGTCTGGGACTGGGTTTGAGGTGCGAGGTCTTGCTGCCCTGACATAGTAGGATACCCTTGACGCCAGCATAGTACCGGACAGAGTCCTTGGCGAGATAATCCACATTTCTGACAGTATGGAGTAGGGAAAGACGAGAGGGCACCCATATGTGCTATGGACAATGCAGTATGGCAAGGGAATGAGCGGAAAGGCAGTGTGAGATTCGAATAGTTATTCGTGAGCCGATCGAACCTTGAGTGCATCGAGCCGTTTCTTCTCCAGACTCACATGCAATGATTTTTCCTGAGTGACGATGACGGCGCCCGAGGCCTGGCCCTTTGCTTTCTTGACCCACTTGCGTCTCGTGTAGATGACCTCACCTTTGCCGCTTTTCTTCAAATCGCTATAGAGCAGCGCCAGCGTGGCGGCATCCCGTATCGTCTCCGGCGGCGGATCGCTTCCTTTTTCCAATCGCACCACGACATGGGAACCGGGGGTGCCACGGGCATGCAGCCAGAGATCGTCGCTCTTGGCGAGGCCGAACGTCAGCTCGTCGTTCTCCCGTGCGTTTCTTCCGACATAAATCGCCAAACCGTCCGATGAAGTGAAGCGGCGGAATGGGCCGTGACGTTGTTCTTGCCTGTCCTTCCCTCCTTTTGTCCTTGAAGGAGTTCGTATTCGCGTGAGCTGACCGGGTTTCTCAAGCGGTTGCCAGGTTCCTTGTTCGATGGCGGTCAACTCCCTCTGCAGAGCCCCTAGTTCTCTTTCTCCTTTTCTGATGCGTGGCTTGAGCTCCCGTCCTGCAGCCAGATGTTTCCGATGCTTTCGGAAATAGTCGTCCATGTTGCCTTGGGAAGTTTTGGCCTGGTCGAGCGGGATCGTCAGGTTGGGAAGCGCTTCATCGAAATAATCCACCACGATTACTTCTGTTTGGCCTTTGCGGATGACTCCAAGGTTCGCCTTGAGCAGTTCGCCATAACGATCATAGGCCTTGTACTTTTCTGCTTTTGCGAGGTCTTCGTGCCATGCCTCAATGCGGCGGCGGAGTTTCTTAATGGATCTTCTCAGTAAGCTCGCCCTGGTGTTCCGCGCGGTTTCGACAGCGGAAGTGGCTTCCGTCGTGAGGTAATGGGCTTCGATGGCAGCCGACAGAGGAAATGGCGATTGTGTGACGTCCTGGCTGAATCGCGACTGGTCGGCGGCAGGCCGTTCTCGTTGCCGGTGGGCGGGGGAAATATACGGCTGTCCCACACGATCCTGCGCTCCATTGAGGTCTCGTCGGATACGGCCTGCCTCATCGAGTACGAGGAGATTCGACGTTTTCCCTGTCAGTTCCGAGACCAATCTGCAGGGACCTTCTTTGGCCGTCAGCACAAGCTGAACAATCCGGTCTCCTTGAACCTGTTCGATCTGGTCGATGCGCGCACCTTGCAGATGGGCGCGGAGGAATTGGCAAAAGGGTGGAGGTGCCGGTGGATTCTGAAAGGCCGCAGTCATGATATGGAGTCGGGCGGTATCGGGGTGGCATGAGATGAGGAGTCGATGTGTCCGACCCGGCACACGAATCTCCAGCACAACGGTACGTTCCGTCGGCTGATAAATTTTTTGAATCCAGCCTCCGGTCAAAGCCGGGGCGCATTCATCTACCATCTTCGCAATTTCTGTCGCGGTCAGTGCCACGATTCGCCTTCGATTGGCTGCTGTGCGTGAAAAGAGTGGCGTAGATTTACAATGAATGACGGAATTTTCCAACTCGGGTTATCGGCTTGGCCGGCTCGTGGACCAACCCCTTTTTGCCGCATGGGACCAATATGTGCCACAGGCATACGCGGTATGGCCGAATGCTGATCGGGCGCACTCTACGATTCACTGCTAAAACACGCAAGCGGTCACAACAATACCCGACAAGCTTCTCGCTGTAGGGTTGAGGCCGGTCGGCCCGACGATGTCAACGAGTGCCGATCCCTTGCCGTGACAGCAAGTTTCATTCAGAAGGCCGTCGTTCTGCCCCCAGCCCCCCTCGAGCTCTTTCTGTCTACGTCCAATCTTGTTCATGTGTTGTATCTGTTGGGCCCTCTGTTCGGCGGGATCGACAAGACCTGATTCTGCTGGTTTGCCGATAACAGTAATTAACTCGACAGGTTGGAGACGATGTGTGAGGTTTGCTCAAGTAAGGCACTTCTCTTGCTGAAATACCTCTTTATTATGAAACACAGCTCTATAACCGAAAGATCCGGTCTCACGGCGGCTCGAGCCGGTGGCCGGTGGGATTGGCCGCGTGTCATGACCCTCAGTCTGGTTGTGACAGGGGCCT
>DATIQH010000044.1:0-2927 GCA_035471155.1 Nitrospiraceae bacterium
GGCGCCGCAGGCGTCGTGGCTGCTGGTGGACTACCGCGGCTACGGACCTCCAGCCACAGGAGGGATCTCTCTTCCTCATCGTGGGATGGCTCGGTTGGGCTTTACTGCGCGCATCGACCGAGCACTGTTTCATCGTGCGCGGTCTGCGAGCAAGAAGACCGACCGAGCTGTCCCACAAACTCTTTATTGCCATCCTGTGACCTCATATCCTTTTTCTTGCAGACATCGATTCACGAAATTCGTGTAAGCCTGGTTCGGTTGCGACGAGCCGGCGAAAGCGTGGTACAAGCCGGTCAACAATCCCCACACCGCTCCGGTTGCTGCGCCAATCATAGAGCCACGGCCTACTGAGCCTGAGATGGCTCCGCCGACCGCCCCGGCTGCCGCGCCGACTCCGCCACCCACGACAGTGCCGGTTGCGACACGGCCGGCCTTCCCACTGCCTTCCTCGGCCCCTGCCGATTCTGCCAATTGCCGACAAGCCTCAATATCCTTCTCTGCGATCTCTTTTCCCACTGACTGCATATGCGCATTCGGATACAGAATGGGGTGCACCGTTGAACAGGCGGTGAGCACGAGCGATCCCACAATGAGAAACAGACTTCTGTACCTCATGGCTTCGCCAGTCCCCTTAGATCTCCGAGACCCAAACGAGTCATGACCAGTTGTGCGGTGACTCCTTTGATGAGCACACGTTTATGCCGCGCACTTGTACCGGAATGAATCTGCACGGATGTAAAAGGGATCGATAATCGGCGGGCTAAAAATCGGATCAATTCATCGTTGGCTGCGCCATCGACTGGTGGAGCGGCCACTCGAATCTTCAGCGCATCGCCGTAAATGCCCACACACTGTGTGGTGAAGGCTTTGGGTTGGACGTGAACGGTCAGGATCACTCCATCTTTGCTGTCCTGCACAATCGGCGCATGCATCCGCGACGGGGAAGCCTTAGCCCGCATCATTCATGACCGCGAACTGTCACGAATATGCGGGCGAGCCATAGGATCAGAATATGGCCTTCGCCAACTCCTGAATGCTGCGCTGCATATCAGGATCGTCCGTAATCGGGCTGGCAATCGCTACGTCACACGCCCGGTCGGTTGCTACACCCTGCCGAATGAGTGTCCCGGCATAGATCAGCAATCTGGTGCTGACCCCTTCTTCCAAACCGTGATTCTTGAGGTTCCGCACCTTTCCGCCGAGCTTGACTAAGCTGGCCGCAAGATCACGGCTGATCCCCGCCTCTCGCTCGACCACAGTGGTTTCCACATCAGGCGCCGGATAGTCGAACTCAATCGCCATGAAGCGCTGCTTGGTGCTTTGCTTCAAATCTTTGAGCACACTCTGGTATCCAGGGTTATAGGAAATGACCAGAAGGAAGTCGTCGGCTGCTTCGAGGATTTGACCTTTCTTCTCGATCGGCAGAAAACGGCGATCGTCGCTGAGGGGATGGATGATGACCGTCGTGTCCTTCCGTGCCTCGACGATTTCGTCCAAATAGACGATCGCGCCATGCTTCACGCCAAGCGTCAGCGGCCCATCGGCCCAGACCGTCTCCTGGCCCTTGAGCAGATATCGCCCCACAAGATCGGAGGCGGTGAGATCTTCATGGCAGGCCACTGTTATTAAGGGGCGGCCAAGCCGGTAGGCCATATGCTGAACGAATCGGGTCTTACCGCAGCCGGTTGGCCCCTTGAGCATGACCGGCATCTTGCTGTTCGCGGCAATCGTGAACAAACCGATCTCGCCACGAACCTCCGCGTAGAATGGCTCTTGTGTGATTCGATAGCGCCCGATGTCGAGTTCTCGTCCTTGCTGCATGACCCTGTCTCTCTGGTCTATCTGGTTTGGTGGAAGCACGATAAACGGAACCGAGCCCGAAGATCAAGCGATCCGGGTGTGATATCAGAACACAGTCAAGCAGGCGACCTTCCGATTTCTCACACCTATCTCTTGGAGGGAGTGGCCGAGGCTGCCCTTTACTGCGCGCGTCCAACGAGGGCCTTCGGAGGCCGCGCGTTGCGCGAGCAAAGAAGATCATCAGCCTCCATCCTACGCCGCTTTCACGCTGTCCAAAACCTCGCGCACCTTTTGCGTAAGCGCAGGGGGAGAGAAGGGCTTCGGCAAAAATCCAGTCTGACGGCTCACGCCGCCTTGGTCAAACAGCGGATGGTCCGGATACCCCGACATATAAAGCACTTTGATCTCTGGTCGAACGGTCAGAATCTTCTCCGCGACTTCAGGCCCGCTCATCTGTGGCATGACAACGTCCGTCAACAATAGGTGAATGGGTCCCACATACTTTGCGCTCGTGAGGAGGGCTTCGATGCCATGACGCGCCTCCAACACCGTATAGCCATGGAGCCGCAACGTCTCGTGGACGAGACCCCGGACCGCCGGTTCGTCCTCGACCAAGAGAATCGTTTCGCGGCCATGTACCGGATCAATCGTTTCGGCTGCCCCCGCCACCTCTCTTCCCTCTTGTGCCACTCGTGGGAAATAAATACGGAAGGTGGCGCCTCGGCCGGGAGCGCTCTCCACTGTGACATTGCCCCCGCTTTGCTTGACGATGCCGTAGACAGTCGAGAGTCCCAACCCTGTCCCTTTCCCTTTTTCCTTTGTTGTAAAGAACGGCTCGAACAGATGCGATCGAGTCTCAGCATCCATCCCATGACCGCTATCTCGAACCGCCAGCAACACATACGACCCCGGCGCTACTCCCACTGCGTCCAAACGCACCTCGTCCCCGATCGTCACATTCCGGGTTTCGATCGTCAGGCGCCCACCCGTGGGCATCGCATCCCGCGCATTGACCACCAGGTTCATGATGACCTGTTCGACCTGTCCGGGATCTGCCTTGATGGCACCGGTCGAAGCATCGAGTTCGACGCTGAGTTCGATGATATCTTCACCGATAAGACGCCTCA
>DATIQH010000045.1:0-2297 GCA_035471155.1 Nitrospiraceae bacterium
ATCGTCGGAGTTCTCGTATTGTCGTCTAGTACTGCGTGGGGTGCCACGTTGACGTGGACAGCCAATAGTGAACCGGATTTGGCAGGATATCGCGTCTATCAATGCAGCCGGCAACCCTGCACTCGATCATCTGGCCAGGCTTCTCTTCTTGCTTCGTTGGGAACAGTGACGAGTATGTATATCGGAACACCAGCAGTGACTCGGCACTACTTTATTACAGCGTATGATTCGGCTAACAATGAGTCAGGTGCAAGTAATCTCGCGACCTTCACACCATCCGATTCTCCTCCATCCCCACCTCCGCCGACTCCAGGCGGCTTGCAATTCATTTCGGTACAGTAAGTCAAGGATGAATTTGATGTTGGAGCCAGAAACGTGTGACTGCAGGATAAAGAAAATAGCTGATGGTTTCCCACTTCGCGCGGCACTCTATTCCTATTCACTACAAGGATAGCCTGGTCGATCCTCGATTGCGCGCGTCGAACGAGCACATTCTGATCGTGCGCGTTCCTCGAGCAAGAAGGGCACATACTTTATCAATGATCCTTCCAATCTCGCTCGCTTACTTTCTAGGAGGTGGCTGAGGGTTCCCCAAACTGCGCGCGTCCAACGAGGGCCTTCTCAGGCCGCGCGTTGCGCGAGCGAAGGGGACCCTCAGCTACCTCCCCCCTCTTGGCTGCTCCAGAAACAACCTCACTGCCACCTTCTGTCCTTTGATCCTGGTCCGGCTGAGGGTCTCGATGATCTCGCGGGCCAGCACTTCCGGCACTTCCACCAGCGAGAATCGATCCATCACTTCGACGGCGCCGATCACATTCGAATTGAGTCTAGCCTCGTTGGCAATGGCCCCGACAAGATCGCCTGGCCGGATACCGGCCTCCTTGCCTGCGCCGATATACACCCTAGCCATCCCCGCTGTCCGTCCACCACGGCCAGGCTGACTGAATGGCCTGCCCTGTCCCTCTCTCGGCATCATCATGCCGCTTGCCCGTCCACGCGGATCTCCCATTGGACGGCGAGCCATCAACGGCCTCTCCGGCGGCCTGGCCGACACAACAGGAATATCTTGTTCCTTGCGCTCCCCACCCTGCATGCGAAAGACAAGCTTCATGGCTGCCGCGGCTACCTCCAGGGGATCTGCCTGTTCGGTGAGCAGTGCGGCTACGGCACGGAATAGATCCAGGTCGCCGGCTGCGAGCACCTCTTCAATCGCGCTCTTCGTTCGCGCCAGCCGCTTCGCACGGAGGTCGGCAACGGTCGGCACTTGCGTCACGACGATTTTCGCTTTTGTGAGTTGCTCGATGTTCCACAACAGCCGTTGCTCGCGCGGGTCGATGACGGTGATCGCCGACCCTTCGCGCCCGGCCCGACCGGTTCGCCCGATCCGATGAACATAGCTCTCCGGCGACGAGGGCAGATCGTAGTTCACCACATGCGAAACGGATGGAATGTCCAGCCCCCGCGCCGCCACATCGGTGGCGACAAGGAGTTCGGTCTGCCCGGACCGGAATGAATTCATCACGCGATCTCGCTGGGGCTGATTCATCCCGCCATGGATGGCTTCGGCCTTATGCCCCCGATCTATCAACATGGCGGTGAGTTCATCGACTTCGATGCGCGTACGGCAAAACACGAGGGCCGATTTCGGCGCTTCCATAGCCAAAATACGAGCTAGCGCCCCTTCTTTATGCTGTCTGGCCACGATGTAGGCTGTTTGATGGACACGCGGCGCGGCGCCGGCTTTGAGCGGTTCCTTGGCAATCTTGATCTCGACCGGCTCCTTGAGATGGCGTTTCGCAATGGCGGCAATCCGCGCCGGCATAGTGGCGGAGAACAACGCGGTCTGCCGCTCTTTGGGTGTCTGTTCCAAAATGGCGTCCAGATCTTCGGCAAATCCCATATCCAGCATCTCATCGGCCTCATCCAGTACGACTGTCTGGACCGTCTTGAGCTGCAAGGTCTTTCGGCGGATATGATCCAGCGCCCGCCCGGGCGTTGCCACAATGACATCGACACCGCGCCTGAGCGCGTGGAGTTGGGGGCCAATTGCCTGTCCTCCATAGATCGGGAGCACAGAGACTTTTAGCTCTTTGCCATAGCGCGTCACGGCTTCGCCGACCTGTATGGCCAATTCTCTGGTCGGCACAAGAATCAGCACCGAGGGACAGCGCCGCGCCGAATGGGCGATCCGCTGGAGCAGCGGCAGAGTGAACGCTGCCGTCTTGCCGGTTCCGGTCGCCGCTTGGCCCAAGAGATCGCGGCCTGTCAACAATGGAGGAATCGCCTCGCGTTGGATC
>DATIQH010000046.1:0-4244 GCA_035471155.1 Nitrospiraceae bacterium
ATGACCCATAGAGTTCCGTGATCTGTTCAATGTCGCCTTGATGCTTGTTATCAGGAGAGACCAGAAATTTTTCGCAGAGCCGGAGGCCGGTCTGGAAATGATGGGCAATGGTCTCTTCTGTCACCTGCTGCCAGGTGATGAAAATACAGAAGGCTTGAAATGAATGGGCATTGGGATAGCGGATGGCGAGCGCGAGCAAGCTCTCATAAGCCTCCCGTGCCGTCGATCCGGCATTCGAGGAAAACGTACTTTCAAGCTCTACGGCTATATCCCAGTCGGAGCCAAGTTCCGCCTCAGCTCGTCGGAATGTCTCTTGCGCGGCAAGGGCAGCGTCGAATCGCATGGGTCTCTCCTTGACAATGCTGATTGCAGCATACGCGCAAGAGGAAATGGAGGTCAATGCGCGCGTTTACTTTCCTTCTCGCGGCTCTGTAGACTGGCTGTACTGTACAATGAGTATGGAAAAACCAGTTTCTGCCGCACCAGCCGAGCCGTTACCGACTGATCCCATCGATCGGGTCATCCGCTATCACATTCAGACGAAACACCATTTCAACCGTTATGCCCGCGCACTTGGTTATCTGGATTGGGCGAATCAGCCTGATCCGTTTCGGCGGTTCGAAGGTGCGCCACTCGTTTCTCTGCCGTTGCTCTTGCCGGATGAAGACCCAGTCTCGCCGGCCTATGACGCTATCTACCAGCCTGGTGCGGTTGCCTGCCAGCCTGTCAATGTGCGGACGCTTTCCCGGTTCTTTGAATTCGCTCTGGCGCTGTCGGCTTGGAAAAAGGCAGGGGAGTCGATGTGGGCGCTACGGAGCAATCCGTCGTCTGGTAATTTGCACCCGACTGAAGGCTACCTGGTTGTATCGCAGATCGATGGATTAGATCTAGGCCCAGGGCTCTATCATTACGTGCCGAAGGAACATGGGTTGGAGCTGAGAGCGGAGTTTCCCCCTGAGCAAGTGGCTCGGCTGCTGAGTCCGTTTCCTCCGGGTGCATTTCTTTTTGGTCTGACTTCCGTTCACTGGCGGGAAGCCTGGAAGTATGGCGAACGAGCGTTCCGGTACTGCAATCACGATGTCGGCCATGCGATCGGTACGGCGCGGATTGCGGCGGCGACGCTGGGCTGGAAGATGGCGTTGCTCGATGGCCTATCACAGGATACTATCGCGATGTTGCTGGGCACCGATCTCACGGAAGACTTTAGTGAAGCTGAGCCGGAGCATCCGGATTGTCTCGCAGTGATATGGCCTCTTGAGGCTGTGAAACATGAAACGTTAGACGTGAAACGGGCTACGGAGCCTGCCATCCCATTATTTCTAGATTCAGAGATAGTGCAAAAGCTCACCGCTGCAACATGGTATGGGAAGGCGAATCGGTTGAGCGGCGAGCATGGAGTGCAGTGGGACATTATTGATGACGTTGCAGCGGCGAGTTGGAAGTGTACGGTTGAACAACTTTCGGTGGCTCTTCCGAGGCTCCTCACGAATAACGTTTCGCGTTTCACATTTCACGAGAGCCCATCCGCCGGTCAGATTGTCCGCCAGCGTCGGAGTGCGGTCTCGTTTGACGGCAAGACGTCAATTTCCGCTGCGACATTCTTCCGCATGATGCAGTTGGTGATGCCTCGTTCGGATCGGCCGCAATTGGAGCGGCCGATGCCTTGGGATCTCTGGCCCTATGATCCGGCGATTCATCTTTTGATCTTCGTGCATCGTGTGGATGGTTTGACACCCGGGCTCTATTTTCTGGTGCGCAATTCACAGAAGCTCTCGTTCATTCAGCAATCTATGAATCCGGAGCTCACCTGGGCTCCAGCGCCGGATTGCCCGGAGGATCTGTCGCTCTACTGGCTGCTTGAAGGCAATGCGAAGAAACTGGCTGTGCAAGTGAGTTGCCATCAAGACATTGCCGGAGACAGTGCGTTCTCATTCGGCATGCTGGCCGAGTTTGAAGGCGGCTTGCGGGAAAGAGGAGCCTGGTGGTATCCACGCCTGTTCTGGGAGTCAGGGTTGCTTGGACAGGTGTTGTACCTGGAAGCGGAAGCCGCGGGTGTACGAGCGACCGGGATCGGATGTTTCTTCGATGACCCGGTGCATGAGGTCGTCGCGATGAAGGGACTGAGCCTCCAATCGCTCTATCACTTTACGATAGGTGGTCCAGTAGAAGATGGAAGACTCATGACATTGCCGCCATATCATCATCTAAATCGTCAGCAATAGATCATATTTTGCGCCGGATTGGACATAATAATTCATGTTTAAAATAAAGAAAAAAGTCGGGAAGCAGAACTCCTCAGTTCTCTATAACGTTGTCGAAGATTACTCCGAGTTTGAGGCGCCTGGAAATGTGACAGTTTGTGCCATGACGCTCCAGGAAGATCTGGTCGCGCATGCCAAAGTCTTGTCGGAAAGCTACGAGGTTCCCTTGGAAACGATGACCAAGTTGCTGACCGAAGGTGGAGTGTACGTGTATCCCCAGGTCGGCGGGATTCTGACGCGGGGTTTGTTTGCCTGTCGGATCGATCCGACCGCAATGATTCCTAAACAGACTTGGACGTTGGACCTCGTGCAGTTTGCCGAGGCGGAGCAATTGTCTCAGGCGCGAGGAATTCCCCTCGATGAGGTGGCGGCCATGGTGTTTCACCGGACACTGCCTGTGGAATTGACGACGAAACTCGAACAGGAGAATCTCGGTATCGATTACCGCACGTTGGAACACGCTGTTGCGAAGGGTGGAGACATCAAGTACATCGACTTCCGCAAGGATTGGTCTCCGCATTTCAAGCGACTTTGCATCATGCCGGATGGACGATTAGTTGAAACAGGAGGCGTAGACGAGTTTGCGCAACTTCATGGCGTTACGACGACGCAAGCTAAGAAATTAGTCGAGCAGGGGGGCACGCTCGAAGTGAACGGCGAGGTCTTGGCGTGCCAGATTGTGAATGGTCAACCGGCAGTGGCGCGGTTCAGCGCGAAGAATTATCTGAAGGCCAAGGAATTGGTTGCGCAGAAAAAGCTCCATATCATGGATGCCTTGAGCGAAGTGGCCTATAACGATCCGGTCATGATGCGTTCTTTGGTCAAGAAAGAACTCAGCGAGGGGCGGTGAGCCGGCAAAGTCTCGACTCGGAAAGCTGTGAGGATAAAAGGGGCAGGCTACTTGACGAGCTCTTCATTGACGGCTTGGACGAGTTTGTCGAGATCGAAGGGTTTCTCAAAGACACGACGAGCCCCGAAGAGTTTCGCGACATCGAGAAAGTTGCGGTCGCCTTGTGCACCGGACATGGCAATGATCTTTGCGTCGAGGTATTCCCGCGTCAGTTGTAATGTGGCTTCAAGGCCATCGGTTCCTGGCATCAGAATGTCCATGAGGACAAGGTCTACTTTGTTCTGCTGGTAGAGGGCTAACCCTTCCTGACCGTTGTGAGCTACGAGCACATGGTGGTTGGCCCGCTCAAGGACTTCCTTCAGGAGATTTCGGATCGATTCTTCGTCGTCGATGATAAGGATCGTGGCCATTGCGTGTGATATACCCGTAATGTTTCCGATCTTACCTGCTGTTGAGTTCTCTGTCTAGTAGGATGCGGCAAAAACATTCTGACGGTTTTCCTGGGAAGGAGTTGACTGATCCTGGCACTTTTGATACAAGCACCGGCGTTGTCTCGACAGACTGCAATGCATTTTCTCCCGGAGCGGTTCTTTGCAGCATCCAGATTCCTGGTCTTGGACTCGCAGGACCTTCTTGAAAACATCGGTTGCCGGGCTTTTGTTGCTCGGAAGCAGGCTTCTCTTGCCCGATTCCGCGCGGGCGAACGAGCTTCCCGATGCCGAGCTCACATTTTTCAACGTGCATACGAATGAACGATTGCGAGTCCGGTATCGTGATGACGCGGGGAAGTACGACCTGACGGCGTTGGATGACGTGAATCATATCATGCGCTGTCATCACACGGGGGAAGTCGCCGCTATGGATGTGCAATTGCTTGAACACGTCAATCTTGTGCACAAGGCGGTCGATGGCGCTGGAGAGATTCACGTGGTGTCCGGCTATCGGTCGCCCGAGTACAACGCGCAGCTCGTGAAGCGGAGCCGGCGAGTTGCGCAACACAGCCTGCACGTTCAAGGGCAGGCGCTCGACTTCTACATTCCCGGCGTCAAGCTTCGCGAGATCCGACATGCCGCGTTGAGGTTGCAGGGCCGGGACTTCTTCGACCGCGCCATCTTCAGTTTGAACTGGTTGCG
>DATIQH010000047.1:0-2283 GCA_035471155.1 Nitrospiraceae bacterium
GTCGTTGACGATGGACCTGTCTTTCCATTAGGGTAGGAGATCTGATCGAGGCCTTAGGCCAATGCTCGTAGGTCGGTCACGCGTGTCGTCCGGCAAGACTGCGGCACGTATACAATACCGGCGGTATCTTTCAACATCCGGTGAGGAAAGGAATCACCAATGGGACTCATGGATCAATTGGGACAAGCAGTCGGCGGTGCGATGGGCGGGCAGGCAGGACAGAATCCTCTCTTACAGGCTCTTACGGGTTTGCTCGGACAAAATAGCAGCGTAGGGGGACTCGCCGGCATTGTCCAATCATTCCAGAAGAACGGGCTCGGCGACATAGTGAACTCCTGGGTGAGCACAGGACAAAACCTGCCCATTACACCGGATCAGGTCAAGCAGGGTCTGGGAAACGATGTTTTGAGCCAGTTTGCAGGCAAAGCCGGCGTCTCACCCGATGCCGCAAGCACACAATTGTCTAGCTTGTTGCCCAACGTAATCGATAAAGTGACACCGAACGGCAAGATTGAAGCCGGCGGGATCGATCAGTTGCTCAAGATGTTTCAGGGGTAAAGGGAAGCGCACCTTCCGACAGATAGGCAAGAAGATGCGCCTATCCTACAGCCGCGTCTTCTTGGTCATGCTCAGCAAACCTGTCCAGCGGAAGAGTGAACGATACAATCCGGTCGAGACTCCAGATCGTGAGGCGGCGTGGATCGATGCCTGCCAGCGGGCCTCGACGGTGTGGCAATGAACGACGCAAATCCCGTGCGTTTCTCGCGCATCGTCGAGAGGAGCCTTCTCTCCTACTAGCTCGGGCTTTCCTTCTTGTCGGCACCACGAACAGATAATCTTCATCGTTACTCTCTTAACCGCCGTCTAACAGGATACGGAAAAGGTCCGTAGGCGGGCGAGGGATGGTCGAATCGTTCGCCTGCACAATAGTTTTTCCATAGCCTGTTAAAATTCCCGATCATGCTACCTGAATAGCGCAAAAGTCGGGCCGCACTCGACTGGTAGCATGAATCGGTATATTTACAAGTGATTACGTAAAGGCCTTACTTGACAGCAACAGAATCTGTATCAAAAAATGTTGCGAGTTGTGTCTATTTAGGCGCATTTGCGCCTCACTCGCTTTGTCGCACAACATGACACCCCTCTTTCTTGACCGAGATGTGCCCGCATGGTACTGTGCGCCCCCATTATGAAAACCACTCGTTCCGCCAAACTGTTTGCCGACGCCCAAGAATTGATCCCCGGAGGGGTCAATAGTCCGGTGCGTGCCTTTCGCTCTGTCGAAGGCCAACCACGGTTTATCGCACGCGCCAAAGGCCCCCGCCTCTATGACGTGGATGGGAATAGCTATCTCGACTATGTGCTCTCGTGGGGCCCGATGATATTGGGCCATGCCGCCCCATCGGTCATCAGCACGATTAAAAAGGCTGCGGCAAAGGGAACCAGTTACGGCGCGCCGACTGAACTGGAAGTCACGCTCGCCCGCATGATCCGCGAAGCCTTTCCGTCGATGGAAAAGGTTCGACTCGTCAGTTCCGGTACCGAGGCGGTCATGAGCGCGATTCGTGTCGCGCGTGGTTTCACGAAACGAGACAACATTCTCAAATTTGAAGGCTGTTACCACGGCCACAGCGATTACTTGCTGGCGAAGGCCGGCTCAGGCCTGGCCACGCTTGGGATTCCAGATTCGCTTGGAGTTCCAACTGACTTTGCAAAACACACCTTGACCGCCCCGTACAACGACCTCCGGGCAGTGCAACAGATCGTCAAGGAGCAGCGGGACACGTTGGCCCGCATTATTTTGGAGCCGATCGCCGCGAACATGGGCGTCGTGCCGCCGGCGCCGGGGTTCCTCGCAGAGCTCCGTCGACTCACCGAAGAACAGGGCATCCTCCTGATTTTCGACGAAGTCATCTCCGGTTTTCGCGTCGCCTACGGGGGAGCCCAAGCGCTCTACGGCATCAAGCCGGATCTGACGGTGCTGGGGAAAATCATCGGCGGAGGATTGCCGGTCGGCGCCTATGGAGGGCGAAAAGAGATCATGGATCTGATCGCGCCGTTGGGGCCGGTCTATCAGGCTGGGACGTTGTCGGGAAATCCGTTGGCCGTATCCGCCGGCATTGAAACCCTCAAACAACTCAAAGCCCGTGGAGTCTACAAGAAGCTGGAAGAGAAGTCGGCAGCCTTGGCCGAAGGAATTGGAGAGGCCGCGAAAAAAGCGGGCCTGCCCTTCACACAAACCAGAGTCGGTTCGATACTTGGGGCCTTCTTTACGTCAAGCCC
>DATIQH010000048.1:0-26164 GCA_035471155.1 Nitrospiraceae bacterium
GACCTGCCCCACGTCATCAACTACGAGCTGCCGCACACACCCGAAGACTACGTCCAGCAGGGAAGAAAACCCCCTAACAGGATGCTGCAAAAGTTCGCCAGCGTCGTTCCGGTATCGTTCGGAAAGAGTTTTTCTGGAGCCTGCTAGATCGTCAGGCTTCGGCCCGCATTCGGCTCTGGGCTTGATCCGTTCTTGTGGATTGGTGGAACGGGGAACCGTGCTTAGCGGCTGATAACGAGAAAGTCGCCCGGTCGAATCGTGGGACTTGAGAGGCTGTTCCTTGTCTTGAGCGTTTTGACGGGAATGCGAAACCGTTTCGACACCTTTCCTAGCGTGTCTCCCACGCGGACTTTATACCAGCGAGAGGGGCCGGCGGTGGCAAACTGAGCTTTAGCCCGAAGTGGTGGGAACTTGTAAGCCGGGATGCGGTCGAGCAGCTGCTCCACTTTCGCTTTCGTTCCCACTGGAACTTTCAGGTGGTAGATCTCATCACCGGGCGGGGTCGCATCTCGCCGGAGCTCAGGATTTAAGAGCCGGAGTTCTTCATAGGAAATGCCGGTGGCATTGGCGATCGCTCGAAAATGGACTGGCCGTGTGACGATCGCTTCATCGAATTGATGGGGTTCGGCAGACTCTTGAGTGAAACCGTATCGATCCGGGTTTCTCGCAATAATGGTGGCGGCCATGAATCGCGGCACGTATTCCTTCGTTTCGCGTCGAATCAATCGGGTCTTTGAAATTTCGGAAAAGCTTTCAGCCCGGGCCTTCTGGAGGGCTCGCATCACCTTGCCTTCTCCGGCGTTGTAGGCAGCCATTGCGAGCGGCCAGGCGCCGAAGAGGTCGTAGAGATCGCGGAGATAGCGCGCTGCCGCTACTGTTGACTTGATGGGGTCACGACGTTCATCGACGTACGTGTCGACGCGGAGCCCATAGACCTTGGCCGTGCCCTTCATAAACTGCCAGGGGCCTGTGGCTTTGGCTCGTGAGTACGCGTAGGGGTTGAAACCGCTTTCCACCAGAGAGAGATAGACTAAATCGCTGGGCAGATGAAATTCGGAGAAGATCGTTTCAACGATGGGACGATAGCGGCTGAGCCGGAGAAGCCACTGCCCGAAGCGATCGTGGATGGCCGTATTGAAATAGCGAATGTGAGCCTGGACTGATGGGTCCATGACAATCGGAACATTGTAGCTGGCATATTCCGTCTGGTCTGCAGCACTTCCTGACGGATCTTGTGTCTGTGTCAGTTCAGCCGGAGGATTGAAGGCATCCGAAAACCGCGCCGTTGCCGGAGAGTTTCCAGGTGGGTTTGGCTGTAAGAGGTCTTCAGCTCTCGGAACCGCGCTCGTAGTGGGTGCGTTCTGGTCAGCGGCCTCCGATGGCGGACTTTCGGTATCGAGCGGGACAAGATTTGGGTCTGGGTCATCTTCCGACGCTTCGTTCTCGTCTATAAGTGTAAGCGAGTCGGTTGTGCTGGGCTTAGAAGTGGGGGCAGTCTGCGCATAGATAATGGTAGAGGCGAAAAGACTGAACCACAAGCCGAGGAAGAACGCCAACGGGAGAACAGCTTGTCCCGGCCTGCGAGGCATCGTCAATGCGATGTGGGACTCAGTATCGTGTGGGAGGTGTGTCATGTTCTGTGGAGCTAGACTATCGATGGACTGCGTCCGTGTCAAGGAATTACAAGAGGAATGATGCCTCTCCTTTGGTAGCACGAGGACAGGCACTCAAACATTCGGACAAATTTGCGAGCAGAAGTCGTGCTGGCATTGATGCGTCCCAACAGCCTGAAAACACATGAGTCGCACGGTTCCTTGCCTTGACAGATTTTGAGAGGCAATGGTATCGTCCACCTCCCCGCGTAAGATGTTCACGTTTCATCCTGCTTAGGAGGATCAGTCGATGCTGAAACGGTATTTGCTGGCTCCCGGTCCGACGCCTGTGCCCCCAGAAGTGCTGCTGGCCATGGCCCGGCCCATGTTCCATCACCGTGCTCCCGAGTTTGACAAAGTGTTCGCGGAAGTTCGCGATGGGCTGAAGTGGCTGTTCCAAACGAAAAACAACGTGCTTATGCTGGCAGCTTCCGGAACCGGAGGCATGGAAGGCGCTGTGTCAAACTTTCTCTCTCCTGGCGACAAAGCCCTCACCATTAATGGAGGGAAGTTCGGAGAACGATGGACCAAGCTCTGCAAAACGTTCGGCGCTGAAGTGACCGAAATTAAGGTGGAATGGGGGCGCGCCGTCGATCCTCAATCGGTGGCTGACGCGCTGAAAAAGAATCCGGGAATCAAAGCGGTGTACGTGCAGGCAAGTGAGACTTCCACCGGTGTCGCGCACGATATCAAGGCGCTCGCGGAAATCGTGAAGCCCTACGGCGAGACCATTCTTGTCGTGGATGCCATTACCGCCCTCGGCGTGTTCGACATCAAGACGGATGAGTGGGGAATCGATGTTGTGGTGACCGGGTCGCAAAAGGCGTTGATGCTTCCGCCGGGCCTTGCCTTTGTGAGCGTGAGCGATAAAGCCTGGCAGTTGGCAGAGAAAGCGAAAAACACGGCGTTCTACTTCAATTTCAAGAAAGAGCATGAGAACCAGCTGAAGAATCAGACGGCGTATACACCAGCCGTGTCTCTCATAATCGGTTTGCAGGAAGTGCTGAAGATGATGAGAGCCGAAGGGCTTGAGGGAGTGTTCGGCCGCCAAGCCTTGCTCGCGAAGGCGATGCGTGAAGGAATGCAGAGCGCCGGACTCGCGTTGTTTCCAAAAGAATCGCCCAGCGATGCTCTGACCGCCGTATCGGCGCCGGAGGGTGTGGATGGGCAGGCTATTTATAAGAATCTACGCGTCCAATACGGCATGACCGCGGCCGGCGGACAAGATCATTTGAAGGGGAAGATCTTCCGGGTCTCCCACATGGGCTACATGGATCGCTTCGATATTATCATGTGCGTAGCGGCGGTTGAGATGGTGCTCAAAGGGCTGGGGCATCCTGTGAAGCTAGGCAGCGGCGTCGCGAAAGCGCAAGAAATCCTCATGGTGAAAGGGTAACCAGTCGGAAAGTCTATCAAGTCCAAAGTCCCAATCTGAGGAATTCGGGACGAGAGACTTGACGACTTTCAGGCGTTATGGACTTGTGACACGATGAAAATTCTGATTAGCGATAGTTTGTCGAAGCAGGGTGTGGAGCTGTTAGAGAAGGCGGGATTCACGGTCGTCGTGAAGTCCAAGATGCCGAAGGAAGAGTTGTTCAAGGAGATCAAGGACGCCGATGGACTGATTGTGCGGTCCGGCACCAAGGTGACGGAAGAACTGATTGCGGCAGCCGAGAAATTGAAAGTCGTCGGGCGGGCCGGATCCGGACTGGACAACGTCGACACGCCGGCAGCCACGCGCCGCGGCATTGTCGTCATGAATACGCCCGGCGGCAATACCGTCACGACGGCCGAGCATACGATGTCGATGATCTGGGCGATGAGCCGTCGTATTCCCCAAGCGACCGCATCTGTAAAAGCTGGCAAGTGGGAAAAAGACAAATTTATGGGCGTCGAACTCTACAACAAGGTGCTCGGCATCGTCGGTGCCGGGCAAATCGGCAGCCATCTCACGAAGCTCGCGCAAGGAATCGGCATGAGCGTGGTTGCCTATGATCCGTACTTATCCGAGGAGCGCGCGCAGAAGATGGGCATCACCATGATGTCGCTGGACGAACTCTTTACTCGTGCCGATATCATCTCTGTCCATACCCCATTGACGCCTGAGACCAAGGGCCTCATCAATGCGCAGTCGATTTCGACGATGAAGCCAGGGGTGATGATCGTCAATTGCGCCCGCGGCGGGATTATTCATGAGGGCGATCTGTTCGAAGCATTGAAAACTAAGCGCGTGGCTGCCGCCGCGTTTGACGTGTTTGAGGAAGAGCCCGTGAAGGCAGATCATCCATTGTTGACCCTGGATAATTTTATCTGTACTCCGCACATCGGAGCCCAGACAACAGAGGCGCAAGAGAATGTGGCCATCGGAATCGCGGAGCAGATCGTCGATTACTTCACCAAGGGCATTGCCCGCGGGGCAGTGAATATCCCGTCTGTCTCTCCCGAGTTGCTCCCGAGGCTCCGGCCCTACTTGTCGTTAGCTGAGCAGTTGGGGAAGTTGCAAACCCAGCTGTGCGAAGGCGGGCTTGAGCGCGTGACCGTCGAGTACAGTGGGGAGGTGGCAAGTCTGTCCATCGCGCCACTTACGATCGCCGTATTGAAGGGACTATTGACCCCGATAATGGAAGCGCCTGTGAACTACGTGAACGCGCCGGTCGTTGCGAAGGAACGCGGGATTGAAGTGAAGGAAGTGAAGAGCTCCGATGCGGGTGATTTCACCAGTTTGATTCGTGTGCGAGTGGAAGCCGGTAAGAAATCCTATCAGGTGGCCGGCACCCTCTATCACAAGAAAGATCCGCGCGTGGTGGAGGTCGATCAGTTCAATGTTGAGGTGGTGCCGGAAGGGCACATGCTTCTGATCCTCAATGTCGATCGCCCAGGGGTGATCGGGATGGTGGGAAAGGTGCTCGGCGACAACCAAATCAACATCGTTCGGATGCAATGCGCGCTTGAGAAGCGCGGTGGGAATGCGCTGCTCATCATCGGTTCCGATGCGGTCTTCCCTGACACAGTACTCGAGACGATCAAATCTAGCAAAGACATTCTATCGGTCAAAGTCGCGGCACTGTCCTAATTCCCGCGCGCCATCCATCGGGTCTGTTATGGTCTCCGCTCCTCCGAAGCCCCGCCTTTCTTCGGGGCACACCCCGTTGTCCAGAGAGCGCTCGCTTGTCCCTGTGGGCATGGCGACGATTCTTCCTCACGCGGCGAAGCAAGTTCGCCGCCTTGAAGAGCAGTTACTTGCTCAAGTCAACCGATGGGGCTACGACGAGATCATTCTTCCCACGTTCGAGTATCTTGACGTCTTGGCTCCAGGGCTTGAGCCGGAACTGATCGAGCACTGCTATCAATTCGTCGATCGCACGACGGGGCGGACGCTGCTCCTCCGTCCTGATGCCACGGCGCAGATCGCCAGGACAGTCGCAATGGGGCTCACGGGCGCGACTCTGCCGTTGCGTCTTTCGTATCGAACGTCTGTATTCCGCTATGAACAGGAGCATGCCGGGCGAGGCCGAGAAATCTTTCAGGTCGGAGCCGAACTTATCGGCCTGGACGATGTCGTGAGCGACAGCGAAGTGATCGGGTTGATGATTGAGTGTCTCCGCACGATCGGCCTACAGTCGTTTACAGTGTCTCTTGGACATGTGGGATTTGTTAAGGGGCTCTTGTTGCGATCCGGACTATCGGCGCAGGGGCAAAAATCGGCTGAGCAGGCAGTGGCGCGAAAAGACTTGCCGAGACTCGAAGAGATTCTTGCCGGAGAGCGTATTTCGAAGACGGCGGCGCGCGCCGTTCGGGAAGCGCCTGAGTTGTACGGTCAAGAAGAAGTGCTCGCGCGCGGACGGGTTCTTGCGGCCGGCGATCCGGCATTAGCCGCTTCGCTCGAACGGCTTGCCCAGGTCTATCAACTGCTCTGCGCCGCCGGTCACCGGGATTCGTTGCTTCTGGATCTAGGAGAGTTCCGAGGGTTCGACTATTACGACGGTGTCGTGTTCGACGTATTTGCCGAAGGAGTGGGAGCGGAGTTAGGCGGAGGTGGACGATACGATCACTTGATCGGCCGATTCGGCAATCCATTGCCTTCAACCGGTTTCGGTTTGGACGTCGATCGGCTCTTCCGCACCGTGGAGTTTTCTGAGGAGGAATCGATCTCGCCGCGAGTAGATTATCTTGTCGCTGGGTCGCGCCGGGCAACACGTCGATTGACTGCGGTCGCGGCCCAATTGCGCCGGACTCGCTCTCGAGTGGTGCAACAGACGATGAAGGGGGGCGACTCGGCGCTCGTGTCTAACGCAGTGACGGCTGGGGTCGCCCAGCAGGCGGCAGCCGTGGTCGTGGTCGACGCGCCAGGAATGGATCGTGACGAGGTGTTGGTGATCGAGCTCATTGCGGCGCACAGGCAGGGCCGTCGAACCGTCAACCTGGATCGTCATTCGAAGAAGCTGGGGCTTGCCGACCTCGTGGCTGCAGCTCGCCGGCCTCGCCGGCAGGTAAAGGAGCGGTCATGAAGTCTATGTCAGCCGCCGATCTGTCCCAGCCCAAACTGCCCCCTCAGAATGTTGAGGCTGAGCAATCAGTTCTCGGCGCAGTGCTCCTCGACAATAGCGCGATGGCCAAGGCGATGGAATTGCTGGTTGAAGAGAACTTCTACCGCACCTCGCATCGGAAGATCTATCGCGCGATGTTGGAATTGTCGGATGTCGGAGAAGTCATCGATCAGATTACGTTGACGGAACGGTTGAAGGCGCAGGGAGAAATTGAGACCGTTGGGGGAGCTGCCTATTTAGCGGAGCTCGTCCAAAGCGTCGCCAGCTCCGCCAATATCCGCTACCACTGCAAGATTGTGCGCGACAAGGCGCTGCTGCGAGAGCTGATCCATACCTCTACGGAAGTCCTCACGCGTGGGTACGAAGGCGCCTCTTCAGTGGACGACCTGCTCGATTTCGCGGAGCGATCGGTGTTCAGCATTGTCCAGGGAAAACTCGATCGATCGTTCACTCCCATCAATTCCATCATTAAAGAAAGTCTCGACCTCGTCGACAAGCTGTCGAAGCGAAAAGAGCATATCACGGGAGTTCCCACAGGTTTTTACGACCTCGACGACATCACGGCCGGACTTCAACCCTCCGATCTTGTGGTGATCGCGGGGCGGCCCAGCATGGGGAAAACCAGTCTGGCGCTGGGGATGGCAGCCCATGCCGCCATCCACGCCGGCACCGTGGTCGGAATTTTTAGCCTGGAAATGTCAAAGCCACAGATTGTCCTTCGCATGTTGAGCTCGGAAGCGCGAGTCGATTCGCATGGTCTCCGAACCGGTAAGCTTCAGAAAGAGGATTGGTGGCGTCTTGCGGAAGCGGCAGGCCGGTTGGAGCAAGCCCCGATCTTTATCGACGATACCGGCGGCATCACGGTGCAGCAGATGCGAGGGAAGGCTCGCCGGCTGAAAGCCGAACGAGGACTGGATCTCTTGATTGTCGACTACCTTCAGCTGATGCAGGGACGGAGCGATTCGGAATCTCGCCAGCAGGAAATCTCCGATATCTCCCGCTCGCTGAAGGCCTTGGCCAAAGAGCTCAATGTGCCGGTCGTCGCGCTGTCGCAGCTCAGCCGTGCGGTGGAGGCCCGGAAGCCGCCGATTCCCATGTTGGCTGACCTCCGCGAGAGCGGTGCGATCGAGCAGGATGCCGACGTCGTCATGTTCATCTACCGCGAAGACGTGTATGACCAGAATTCCGAACGGAAAGGCATTGCCGATATTCTCGTGAGTAAACATCGCAATGGTCCGATCGGGAGAAAGGAACTCTTCTTCCACGACCGCTTCGCGAAGTTCGAGAGCCTGGACAATCGAGAAGTCGTTTGACCCTGTGTCACCCCGCTCGTATAATCTTTTATAGCTACGCAGGTAGAAAGGCTGAAGACCGAAGGCTTTTAGCCTTCAGCCTGAACACCTGAGCCGTTACCCTGAATCCACCAAGAGGATCGTGCGAGTATTCACGACGCGAGTCATTCCTGGCCGAGCGGCGAAGAGCCGAGGTCTCACCCTGCTCTCTCGCGGGACCTGTGCGCTGATCTCCCTGACGGTGATGGCCTGTGCTGCCGCGCCGCAGCCGTCTGATAAGGTCGCTGCCCCTCCAGACCAGCCAAAGGCTGGCGCCTCGACTCATCCCCCCGATGCTTCCGCTTCCTATCACTTCATGCTGGGGTACCAAGCCGAGCTTGCGCAGGATATGGATCGTGCGATTCAGGAATATCAGGCTGCGTTGAAGGCGGATCCGACGTCCCAGTCTGTGAAAGCCAGGCTGGCCGGTCTCTATTTTTCGTTGGGCGATATGCCCAATGCCGTGCGCTATGCCGATAAAGCGGTTGAGGGTCCGGGTCAAAACGGACAGCTGTTTACGCAGATGGCAGGTATTTTAGCCAGCGCAGGGCAAGGGGAACGTGCGCTGAAATTGTTGGATCGCGCGATCGATGTCGATCCGACCTTGAGCGATCCCTATTTCACAAAAGGTCTCTTGCTTCTGAATTTGAAGCGGCAACCCGAAGCGGAACAGGCCATTCGAACGGGCTTGGCGCGGGCTCCCGAATCCGCCGTCGGCCATTATCACCTTGGGCGGATACTCCTCGATGCGGGGAAAGGGGAAGAGGCTGCGACGAGTTTGGAGCGGGCGATTGCGGTCAATGCCTCGTTTGAACCAGCCTATCTTGCGCTTGCCTCAATCTATGAGTCCCGGCAGGCTCAGGATCGCGCGATTGACGTGCTACGGAAATATCTCCAGACAGTGAACCCGCGAAATCGGGATATCCGGCATCAATTGGTTCGACTCTATGTGGCTTCGAAGGATTTTCAAGGCGCCAGGAAGGAATTGAATGCTTTGTTGGCGGAGGACCCTTCAGACCTCGATGCCCAGCTTCGAATGGCAATTTTATATGGAGAAGAGAAAGAGTATTCCAAGGCCATTGATCAACTGATCCAGATTCTGAAGGCGCGCCCGACGGAGCTCAAAATCAGAGATTATCTTGGGTTTCTCTACGAGGAGTCCAAGGACACCAAGAAAGCCATCGAGACGTACACGTTCAACGTGCAGCTTGAGCCCTCGTTCTTTGAAGGGCACCTGCACCTCGGCCTGTTGTTCTATCGCTTGAAGCAATACCCTGAGGCCATCACGCATTTGACGAAGGCCATCACGATTAACCCGAAACAGCCGGAAGCCCACATCATATTGGGACTGACGTATATGCAGAACGAGCAGTTCGACGATGCGGCGAAGGCCTTGGAAGAAGGCATCAGGGAGAACCCTAAGAGCGCCGATTTGCACTTCAATCTTGGCACGGCCTACGACAAGCTCAATCGATTCGATGACGTGGTGCGTGTTATGGAGACAGCCATCAGTCTGGATCCCCATCATGCCGATGCGCTCAATTACTTGGGGTATAGTTACGCAGAGCGGGGAGTCAAAATCGACCAAGCGCTTGTCTTGACCAAGAGGGCTGTCGCGCTCAAACCGAGCAATGGATACTACATCGATAGTCTCGCCTGGGCCCTGTTTAAATCCGGCATGGTAACCGAGGCCTTAACAGAGATGAAGCGCGCCGTTGCGCTTGCCGGGGATGACCCAGTTCTCTACGAACATCTCGGCGACATTTACGCCAAACAACGAAATCTGTCAGAGGCCCGTGAATCCTGGATTCGTGCCCTAGAACTCGACCCCTCGAATAACAAGCTGATGGATAGATTCCGTGAACTGGGAATGGGCGATCCGACACAAGAGGAGCGTATCCAACAAGCCAAACGCCGCGTATCGGAGAAGATACAAGCTCAGTAATGCAACTATTGTTTTTGACCGTAGTCCTGGTTTCGCTCTGCTAGTTTGCGTTCTAACAATTGATCTCATGAGGCATGAGATCCCTGAGTCCCCTTTCCCGTATTTGATAAGCTGATTCACTCCAATTTTCTCACGTTAAATCGTTGTTATCATTATGCTGCTTTTCTTGCGCAGGTGGCGAAGCTGGAGAATTTCCCTTACCATTGGGGCAAGATAAGGAGGGCGCCAGGTCTCGTACAGTTGATGACAAATATTGGCAGGCCTGAGCAAATGCATAGGAGGTATTCTCAATCAGGGCTTGTCGCATAGCGTACCGAGAGTCATAACCATTTGATTTTTCGCTGGACTCATCTTTTCATGGCCTTGCAACATGTCGGGCATCGAACCTGCTACACGGCATAGGTAACAGAAATCGGAATACGAGTTCCGATAAGCAAAAGAGGCAAGGCTGTGAAGGGGGAAAGGTCAGTGAACCATCAACAAGGAGGCGGTACGATGTGTAAGCAGCTGAAAGCGTTGAAAGGGCAAAAGGGTTTTACCCTCATCGAGTTGATGATCGTCGTGGCGATCATCGGGATCCTGGCGGCCATCGCCATTCCGAACTTCATCGCGTATCAATCGAAGTCGAAACAATCCGAAGCGAAGATCAGCCTCGGAGCCATTTTCACCTCGGCCGTGGCCTATGCGGCTGAACAGCCAGCCACGACCTTCGAAGTCCCGATAATTGGCGCCATCGGGTGGCAGCCCTCCGGGACGCCCCGCTATACCTATTTCTATGCAGTTGGTGCTACCCCAGGAGCGGCCACGGCAGTTCCGCTTCCGGCGAGCGTCACCGCTCCCACCGTCTGCAACACACCACCTACAACGCTTTGGACGGTTGCCGCGGCTCCGACCGGCTTTACAGCCGGCGCAAAGGGGAACGTGGATCAGGACGTCTTCTGCGATGAATGGTTTGTTAATGATCAACGTGTCCTGAATAACACTGCTAACGACGTGTCGAGCTAGTACCGCTGCGTAGTTCGAATTGATGCGAGGAGAGGGATCGGTTGCCGATCCCTCTCCTTCGCATTTGTGAATCTCATTGGATCTCCATTCTACTTAACAGCTATGGACCAGAATTCTGCCTCGATTCGATCAAGCTGTCGTTCCTGCTGGCCAACGGTTTAGCGACGCAGATCCTCGACACCAGTCCTGTAGGTTCATCAGCATGTCAGGCCAACTCCAGAACAATCATCTTCCCTTTGGTGGATCTTTTTCTCTTCCTCTGTGCGGGGCATGCCTTGTCATAGGGGGGGTGACTGTGTTCGCTCCCCTGATCGAAGGTGGGACGACGCATTTCCCTGTGATGATGATGCGACTGATCATCTTGGGTACGGCTTGCGTATGGTTTTTGCGCGGGCTGAAATTTTCAACGCTGTCTATTCCCAGAACTCCCCTGTTGGGACCGGTGGCTGCCTTTACAGGATTCGCCGGGGTATCGCTTCTGTGGACTTCCTACCTGAATGTGAGTCTCCAGTGGTTCGTGAACATCCTTTTCTATGCTGTCTTTTTTTGCGTGGTCCTTCAAGGAGCGAACTCGGGCGTCCGCGTGCGGGCGCTTGTGATGCTCATACTCGGTATGGGATTTCTTGAAGGAGGGCTGGGGATCGTCCAATACGTGTGGATGGGCGAACCGAGGGCTCACGGTACTTTTTTCAACCCGAATTTCTTTGCCACCTATGAGGTAGTGTCTTGCGTCTTAGCCGTTGGACTTTTGACCGTTACCCAACGGGCTAATCTCGGAATGGGAGAAACGCTGTTCTTGGTCCTCACGGCAGCCATATCGTGTGGTGCGATGGTGTTGGCTCAATCAAGGGGTGGGGCGGCGGCGTTTCTCATCGGCGTATTGTTCGTGGGGCTGTACCGATATGGAAAAGTGGCGCTTGTGTTTTTTCTGATTCTTCTCGTAAGCGGGGTTCTAATCCCCAATCCTATAAAACAACGGATATTGGATGTGTCAATGTATGATCCCTATGCCTATACGAGGTTTGAAATGTGGGCGGATTCACTCGATCGGATTATCGATCATCCCTTGGGGGTTGGGCTAGGAACCTATAAATATGGATCCTTTCAACATCGGTTTCCCATTGAACACGCCATTGTTCGATATGGCAAGCGTGCGGAGTCCGCTCACAACGAGTATCTGCAAGTGGCTTCGGAGTTGGGGGTCGGAGGGTTAGGGCTCTTTCTTGTTTGTATCGGTTTCTGGATCCGTGAGGTGAGACGATTGCTGGAGGGCTCATTATCTCGATGGGACAGGGGGGCTGCCGTTGGATTGTGTGGCGGCATCGTGGCTATTTTAGTGCATGCTGGTGTGGATTCCGTATTTCATGAACCAGCCTTAGTGCTGCTGCTTATCCTGCTGGGAGGCCTGATTTTGGTGTTGAGACAGCTCAATAGCTTTCCGCAACCACCAGAATGGCGCTGTTCCTTCCCATACAGTAGAGCGCGGTTGGCGCTGATATTGTTCTTGGTGGGTACCCTTATGTTTCTTGCCATCCAGCCTGCCGCTGCTTGGTTTGCGTCTGAACAGGGTCAGAGAGCCCTCAGGCGAGGCGACAACCGTGCTGCCCTCGATTGGTATCGTAGGGCAGCGCTCATTGATCCGGGGGCGACGGCAATGCACGATGCGGTTGCGCGCCTATATCTCAATCGCTTCAGTGAATCTGGCGATCCTAGTTGGCTTGCCCAGGCAATAGGCGAATGGGAAATCTGTATGGTCCTTAGTCCATTGGACGGACGATCCCCCTACCGACTGGGGACGGTGTATCTGCTGTTGTCCGAGCATCAAACCTTGGTATCGCAGCGGAACGAGTTGCTGTCCAAAGCGATCGATGCGTTAGAAAAGGCAATAACGGTGGACCCATTTTCTCCATTCAGTTACCTTGAGTTGGGAAAGGTTCGTCGGTGGCAGGGCGATAAAGCAGCGGCTCAAACACTTCTTGTCCGCGCCATCGCATACGAGCCAAATTTTCTTCCGGCTCGGAGGATGCTGGCTGAGCTGGCAATGGAAATGGGTCAACCAGAGTCGGCAGCGGCGCAGCAGGCGTCGATACGCGACATACAGTTGAAGTATCGAGACCGAACCTTGAGCTATCTTGAGCAGCAATACTTGGCAGTAAATTCAGGAAACCTGCAATAACCCAATGCGCAATCCTTGAACAAGGTAAATGTAATGGTATTTGCGAAGCCCCAAATGACGCTTATACTGGTAGGCATCTGTTTAATTGCGGCCATGTGTGTGGCCCATGCTACGTTGGATCAGAGACGGGAGAGCGTTCCACGGCATCAACGCTTCATGTATCTCCCGGATGCAAACGTTTTGAGAACTGCTACATTGGGATTCCGAGAAGTGGCGTCGGACTTCCTTTGGATCCAAATCATTCAAGTGACGGGAGAAAAGCATGTCTCCAAGGAGGCTGGCCAATGGATTGCCCGGGCGCTGGATGTGGTGACCACTCTAGATCCCACGTTTGTGAGTGCCTATGAAATCGGAGGGATCGCCTTGTGCACGGTCGTTGTCCTGCCAGAGGAAAGCAATCGGCTGCTAGAAAAAGGGATTAAATATAATCCACAGGTGTGGAGGTTGCCGTTCCTATTGGGCGTGAATTATTACTTCGAGATGGGTGATGATGTAAAAGCTGCTGCGCAGATGGCCAACGCCGCGCGGCTTCCTGGCGCTCCCGACGTTGTGTCGCGGTTTGCGGCGAGGCTCCTCGTGTCGGCACAAACGCCTCAGCTGGCGGTGGAACTTCTTGCGAAGGCGTACGAAGAGACATCGGATGAGAATGTGCGAACACTCTTGGAACGGCGCCTTAGAGAGACCATCATCGAACGAGATCTTCAAATTCTTGAGCAAGCACTTAACCGGTACCAAGCTATGTTTGCCGGGCGACCGTCTCGTCTCGATGAATTGGTCGATTCGGGCCTGCTACACACTTTGCCAATCGAGCCATTCGGAGGGCGGTATCTTTATGATGCCACAAGCGGCAAGGTGAGAAGCAGCGAAGTGGAGGAACGAAAACAGGTCCGACGATGGGCACGAAGCCAGTAACAATCACTTCAGTAACCAAATCGATGATTGAAGGACGAACAATGGCGTTGATTCCGAAGATGCCCAATGCTCACTCTCGAAAATGAAACACATCTGCGTGCGAAGGTAAGAATCTGTATTGTAATCGAGAACGCTTGACCCAAAGCGCGGATCGGTTAAGATTCGAGTAATAGTGGCGATGGATTCTGCCCGGATGGATTTATGGCCAGTCGCGTTAGGCTACGGGTGCATTCGCAGAGGAGTTGTCTGAGGGGCGCCGATGGATGCCATCAAGATTGAAGGATTAACCAAGATATTCAAGCCGATATGGCCGTGGCAGAAGGCGGCAACCGTGTTATCTGATGTGTCATTCACCGTCAAGCAGGGGGAGATCTTTGGGTTTTTAGGGCACAACGGCGCCGGTAAAACCACCACGATGAAGATCTTGCTTGGCCTCTTAAGGGGGACGAGTGGGTCGGTTGAGGTGTTAGGGGCGCCGGCAGGCGAGGTGGAGGTTCACGCTCGCATCGGATACCTTCCGGAGTCCCCCTATTTCTATGATTATCTCACGGCGGAGGAGTTCCTGAAATTTTACGGTAGGCTCGCCAAGCTTTCTCTGACGACCGTACGAGAACGGGTGCCGGAATTATTGCAGCGTGTAGGGTTGGAGGAGGCTCGGCATCGACAGCTGCGGAAGTTCTCCAAGGGGATGTTGCAGAGGATCGGGCTCGCCCAGGCCATGATTCATGATCCTGAACTCGTCATCCTTGATGAGCCGATGTCCGGGCTGGACCCCATGGGACGCAAAGAGGTGAGGGACTTGATCCTGAGCCTCCGAGATCAAGGGAAAACCGTGTTTTTCAGCACCCATATCCTGTCCGATATCGAGATGATTTGTGACAGAGTGGGGATTCTTGCAAAAGGAAGGGTCTTTGCATTGGGGCGCATTGAAGACTTGCTGAGTGAACATGTTGCGCAATCGGTCGAGGTGGTATGCAACGGAGTTGTGGGTGACGACATCGATATCATCAAGCGCCAAGCCCTTCGAGTGTTACAGAGAGGGAATCAATGTCTCATTGTTCTTCCTGGACAAGACATCCTGGAAGAGGTCCTCTCAGCGGTTCGTGAGGCGGGCGGGAAGCTAGTGTCGGTTCTCCCGCATAAAGGGTCGCTCGAAGAAATGTTTGTCGAACAGAGTGTGCGTCGGAGGTGAGATGCAAAGCGTTCTTGCGGTCGCTGGAAATACATTTCGAGAAACGGTTAGGGACAAGATTTTATACAACCTTATATTTTTTGCCCTCCTATTGATCGGCGCCTCTGTGCTACTGGGGACTCTGACAATTGGGGAACAAGCCCGCATTGTAAACGATCTTGGATTGGCTGCCATCAACCTTGTTGCGGTCATTATTGCCATTTTCGTAGGGATCGGGCTGGTTTCGCGGGAGATCGAACGGCGAACGATCTATACGATCTTAGCGAGGCCCATCACGAGAGTGCAGTTTGTTCTTGGAAAATATATTGGGTTGGGATGTATCGTCGTCGTAAACGTTGCCATCATGTTCGCCATGTTTTTAGGTACGGTCTGGCTCAGCGGGTTTCCCATTTACGGGGTATTTTTTCAGGCAGTTCAATTAATCGTGGTAGAAGCGTTGCTCGTCATGGCTGTCGCGTTGCTCTTTTCGACGTTTAGTTCGTCAACCTTGAGTGCGAGCATGGCCATCGGTCTCTATATTGTCGGGCATCTTACCGGCGATCTGAAATTGATTGCCGAAAAAAGTCCGCACCAAGTGACGAAGGTCTTGATGACCGGCTTATACTACATGTGCCCCAATCTTGAAGCCCTCAACTTTAAGGGCCAAGCAGCCAGCGGTGTTTCAATAGAAATAGGGATCCAAGCCTTGGCGACAACGTATGGGTTTCTGTACACGGGGCTGCTCTTGGTCGGGGCCTGCCTGATCTTTCAGCGGCGCGATTTCTAACCGCACCGTTATTCGGCGAATATCATTATGAAAATGCTTGCGATCCTTCCTCCTGACCGGTGGATAGAGATCAATCTCCTGGATACTCTTCGCCGGCATTATTGCGATGAACTACACGTATTTCATTATCCCGGCGGGATGGGCCAACTCGGGTCATCAGAATGGCGCAATACCCGCGATGGACTGAATCAGGATCTGCTTGTTCTCGCCCGCGGCCTTCGGGCTGCAGGTCGGCTTGATCTGATTTTCTGCATAATCTACGACGATTTTCTGCGAGTGGAGACGGCGAAGCAGTTGCGTGATCTTGGCGTGCCGATGGTCAATTATCATGTAGACATGGCATTTCAATGGTATCGTGCGATTAGGACGGCGCCCTACTTCGATGTAATGGCCGTTGCCCAGATGACCAATGCGGAGCATCTCAAAGCCTACTGCCAGGATATCCACTGGATGCCGATGGCGGCGAACCCTGACTTTTACTACAGTAGGACAAAGGCTGTCTCTGATTATCAATATCCTGTGTCATTTGTTGGGAGCTTCAATCCATATCGTCGTGCGCTTCTCGCTAGCTGTGCAGAGCGTGGCGAGAAGCCGGTGGTGTATGGGCGGGGATGGAGTGCCGAATGTGATACCGGCTATCGGTTTGACTGGGATACCTACAAGATATTTCACGATCTTCGATACTATGCCATTCCGCGTTGGAATGCCGATGGGATGCTGAGCTTGATCGGGCCATTGAAACGGAAATTATCGAGACGGCATGTGTTTCAGAAGCTTGAAGGCCCCGATTTTCGTGGGCCATGCCAGGATGACGAGATGCCCGAAGTCTTTCGGGAGAGTCAGGTGAATCTTGGCTTTTCAGATACGGGGTGGCACGAAGCGAACGAAGTTATGCCGTCGGATAATCTGCAGTGCAGGTTACGTGATTTTGAGGTCCCCATGTCAGGCGGATTCTACTTGGTTCAGGAAGCGCCGGACCATGGCGAGTACTACAAGATAGGAACAGAAATTGAAACCTGGTCTGAGCCCATGGAGTTTACCGACAAAGTATCATTTTATCTCAAGAATCACGTTGCAGCTGAACGAATCCGACAGGCAGGCACTAGCCGTGCACTCGCGAGCCATACCTGGCAACACCGATTTGACCGTCTATTCCCCCGGCTCATAGCTGCGAGAAAGAAGGTACATGCTTTTCGACAAACGCAGATTGTGCATAGGGTGGCAAACCATGGTTAGCCTTGATCTCAAAACAGCAAATAGTCTTCGAGTGGAGGAAGAGGAGAGAGACATCGACGGCCAGACCCTGGTAATCCGTCCATCGCAAGGATGGGTTCCGGTAAACTTGAAAGACCTTTGGGCGTATCGCGGGCTCCTTTACTTCCTGGCCTGGAGAGATATTCGGGTCCGGTATGCACAGGCCAGTCTCGGAATCGTCTGGACACTGCTGAAACCCGTATCGATCACATTTGTGTTCAGTATTTTCCTAGGCTCGTTAGCCCAAGTGCCGTCTGACGGGCTTCCGTACCCGATCTTTGCCTATTGTGCATTGTTGCCGTGGCAGTTGTTTTCCCAAACGTTAGTAGGCTCAAGTAATAGCTTGGTCGCAAATCAAAACCTTCTGACAAAGGTCTACTTCCCTCGTTTACTCATCCCTCTTTCTGCAATAGCCGCGGGAATTTTAGATTTCCTTATCGCTGCTGCCGTACTGGTTGGCATGATGGCGTACTATCGCATCATGCCCTCAAGTCACATATACCTGTTTCCGCTGTTTGTCTTGCTCGCGATAGTAGCCGCTCTTGGGGTTGGGCTTTGGTTCTCCGCACTCAATGTACGATATCGAGATGTCGGTCATGCGCTTCCTTTTGTGGCGCAGCTGTGGCTCTTCGCAACTCCGGTGGTGTACCCGATCAGCCTTGTGCCGGAATCGTGGCGCCACTGGATGGGGCTGAACCCCATGACGAGTGTTGTTGAAGGATTTCGTTGGGCGATATTGGGAGTGGAAGGAATCCACGTTTTTACGATCGTGCTATCAGGAATCGTGGCATCAATAGTGCTCGCCTCCGGGTTGTACTATTTTCGCCGAATGGAGCAGACGTTTGCCGATGTGGTGTGATCAATGAGCAGGACAGCGATTCGCATAGAGCATCTCGGGAAAAGATATTCCATCGGTCAATCCAGACGATGCTTCACCATGAGAGAGAGGTTGTCGGATGCTATTAGTGCTCCGTTCCGCCGCCTGCAGGGTCGCTTGGGTGGCGAGGAAGGCTCTAACGATGTCCAGGAGCCAGACAATATGATTTGGGCACTCAAGGACGTATCCTTTGAGATTGGGCAGGGCGAAGTTGTGGGCATTATTGGGCGAAATGGAGCGGGTAAGAGCACCCTGCTCAAGATCCTCTCTCGTATCACAGAGCCTACCGAAGGCGTGGCCATAATTCGAGGACGTGTGGGGTCGCTTCTTGAGGTTGGTACAGGCTTTCATCCTGACCTAAGCGGCCGAGACAATATCTATCTCAGTGGTGCTCTGCTAGGGATGACAAGGGCCGAAATATCTGGTCTGTTTGAGCAAATTATCGATTTTGCAGAAGTGGAAAAGTTCGTAGATACGCCGGTCAAGCATTATTCCAGCGGCATGTATACGCGTCTGGCTTTCTCGGTTGCAGCTCATCTCAACTCTGAAGTCCTACTCGTCGATGAAGTGCTTGCTGTTGGGGACGTGGCGTTTCAAAGGAAATGTTTAGGGAAAATGGGGACTGTCGCAAGAGAAGGGCGAACCGTTGTGTTTGTCAGCCATAATTTGGCGGCAGTTCGCAATCTTTGTAGCCAGGCACTCCTACTTGAGTCTGGTCTCCTGGATGAAGTGGGACCAACTGAAGAAGTGATTGGACACTACTTACGCAGGAATTCTTCTGAGTTGACCGCCGTTGTAGATTTGCCGGCTGGCATTCCCAACGACCCTGGGGTGGGACGCGTTTTAAGCTTCTCGAATCAAGATGGAATGCCCCAAGCGCAATTTCGTTTAGGGGAGTCATGGTACATCGGGATAGAGTTTGAACTATTCTGTCCCATTCCCCACGTAATAGCATCCGTAGGGTTGATTTCGTTCGATTCGGTGCCGCTTATCACATATTGGTCTAAGTCGAAAGATTTAAGGCCTGGCCGATATTTCGTGGAGTTTGCCTGTAGCCTTCCACTAGCAGCCTGCGACATCCAATTTGCCGTAGGCTTGTCAAGCTATGAGCGTCCTTTCTATCAGGTACAGGGAATCGGACATGTTTCAATCAGCTCAATCGCCTTAAATGATCAGCCTCTTCGCTCATCTGGTAACGGCCTCCTATTTAGCGAGCGACAATCTGAAATCCTGGCGATGGGGCCCGGTGATGACCGTACTACCAACACGATCAATACGGTTAATGCTCCACAGCTTGGCTCATACAAGCCGAGTCAATGAGTAAATAATGATTCGTAATTTAGCACATCGGCTCAAGCGAGCTCTCAATCGTAGCGACTCGGAGCGCTCCTCAGTGGATTTACAGAGTGATGCTTCCAAGGAGAAGCTTTGGGAGGAGACGACGGCATTTTATTCCCAGTTCGTGAAGGCGGGGGATCTTTGCTTCGACGTCGGTGCCAATATTGGGAGTAAAACCAACGTTCTCTTGGAATTAGGAGCTCGTGTTGTTTGTATTGAGCCTCAGCCAAACTGTGTTGATGTTCTGAAAAGCAAGTATCAGAAGAATTCAAGTGTTGTTATCGTTCCTAAAGGGCTAGCAGCTCAACCTGGAAGAAGGCCATTATCAATATGTGGGGCTGCGGATACGATCTCGACCTTCTCTGAGAAATGGAAAACGGGCAGGTTTTGCACCTATGCTTGGGAGCCCGCAGTGGATGTGCCCGTTACAACCTTAGATAGTTTGATCCGAGAATTCGGCTCGCCGAAGTTTTGCAAGATTGACGTGGAGGGGTTTGAATATGAGGTATTGCAGGGACTTTCCGCTCCTATTTCATTCCTAGCCTTTGAGTTCACACAGGAATTTATTGGTGAAGCCAAACTTTGTATCGAGCATCTGGGTACATTGGGATGTACGGATTTTAATTATGCCCTCGGCGAAACCCCTGCCCTCCTTTTCTCAGATTGGGTGGATGAAAATATGCTATTTCAAAGCATAAGGCAGTATACAAACGATTTATTATGGGGGGATATTTACGTCAGGTTTCATCGATAGAAGGTTCCTGAAGAATCTTCCATTGGATAGATCAACGTCTTGCCTTCTACGATTCCGGAAAGCAAAAGTCCTGGGTGATCTCTATCCTGAGGATACGTTCTAAGTGGTGCATCACATTGACAAAGCGAAATGTAGGCGTAGCCATGAATTGACGTATCTCATACCATGCCATTTGTAATGGCAAATCCAGAGCCTGGCAACTACTGTGGTTGTTCATGATGTAATGGCTTGAGATGCACCGACCATCTTTGAAGTGATCCACGAGGCATGTTTCTTTGAGCATGATGGATACCACTCAGGCTCTGATACTGTCCAAGAGTAGCGGACCCGGGGATTGAAGGCACGTTGAGCGCTATTCTGAAATGTCACCGAAACGGCCATGTCACCTTGATTGATGACGCCAGACTGTTTGGCGTCATGAACAGTTCTTGGAGGCCACGGGAGACCTTTTTCATCTTGAGAGAAATCAATCTTCATTACACTATTGAGCAAAGAGATGACATCATTCAGGAGTAGTCTTCGCATAAGCTCTACGGTTGAGTCCGCAATGGGGATTGTCCGGTGGAATTTTCGAGAAACATTTTGTGTTCAAAACTTTCCTCGTTCTTTGCCGAGTGTGTATCGCTGCGATGAAACGGTGGGTTGAGCCGGTCATATCGCTTCAAAAGCTCAGGGCTTCGTTCAGGCTATATCTCCGGTACCTTGCGGACTGGAACCGTTATAAGAATTTGCCTAGTGCGGAGTTCCTCAGGCTGGAGGATAGTTATCCATGCCTATTTGATAGGACTGAGGGAACGCCGTATGACCCGCACTATTTTCACCAAGCAGCTTGGGCGATGGGGCGAATCGCCGCGTCACAAACGACTCGGCATCTTGATGTCGGCTCGGATGTACGGTTTGTTGGGATGCTGACCACCCATACACAGGTAACCTTCATTGACGTCAGGCCGCTGAAGGTGGAATTGGCTCGCTTATATCCCGTCGCAGGATCCATCGCTGCGCTGCCGCTGGGGGATGGTTCCATAACGTCATTGTCGTGCCTGCATGTAGTAGAGCATGTAGGGCTTGGCCGATACGGCGATCAACTCGATCCTTTGGGCACTCGCCGAGCTTGCAAAGAGTTAACAAGAGTCTTGGCGCCTGGCGCGAATCTGTTTGTTTCTCTGCCGGTCGGGCGCCCGCGAGTTTGCTTCAATGCACATCGCATCCACTCCCCCCTTCAGGTCTTAACATGCTTTGAAGGACTTGAGTTAATAGAATTCTCGGCTGTCGATGACCGTGGGAAATTCCGTGAAAAAGCGGATCTGGATGAAATGGGACAGGCGAGTTACGCCTGTGGGTTGTTCTGGTTCAAGCTGGCCAAAACGCCATCATGAAAAATAATGGGAACCGACAGGATTTGGTTGGATTCAATCAACGTAATCGAGATCAGTGGATTGCGGTGAAAGCAAAGAGTCTTCAGGATGGAACTCGAGTTCTAGATGTTGGAGCTGGCCAGGCTCGCTATCGTTCGTTGTTTAGTCACTGCGAATACCGGACTCAAGACTTTGGCAGTTATGCCGGGACTTCAAATGGGCTGCTCAAGGAGAAGTGGGACTATACGAGTCTTGACTATGCCTGCGATGCCACCTCCATTCCTGTTGAAAGGAATAGTTTTGATGCCGTGCTATGCACGGAAGTACTAGAGCATGTGCCTGAGCCGATTGCCGTGCTGAAAGAGCTTGGGAGGATCTTGCGGCCGGATGGACGATTATTTCTGTCTGCCCCGCTTGGGTCAGGCTTGCATCAGCAACCATACCACTTCTATGGAGGATTCACCCCGCACTTCTACCATAGGGTATTGGCTGAAATAGGGTTTAAGATTGTGTCGGTTGAGCCTAACGGGCGATTTTTTCGCATGTTACTTCAAGAATTATCCCGTGGTGTCTCTATCATCCGGTTACATCGTAGCTATCCTCGATGGCATCCGGCCGAATGGTTTCTCAAGGCGGCGTCAAGTTATTGGTTGGCTGAATGGTTCACCCAACTGGATGAAGAGCTGCCGATTGACGAGTTTACCGTGGGTTACCACGTCGAGGCGATCAAGGTGTCGGACGGATCGTGAGAAGGGACAAGCATGGCCGTCGACGTTGAAACGCTCTGCCAGAGGGAGCAATCCGTTCTCTTTTATGAGGAACGATTCTCAAGAGGCTATATGGATGAATGGCCGCTTGAGAGAAAACAGCGGCTGATCAATCTCTTGAAAGAGTTATCCTTGCCTGAGTGCGGACGTGGACTCGATTTTGGTTGTGGGAACGGTGTGCTGACAGCCGTATTGAAGGAAGTCTTGCCGAAATGGACCATCGAAGGAACCGATGTCAGCGAAACAGCGATTCATCAAGCGTCAATTCGCTGTCCAAAATGCCGATTCTTCGTGTCAATTGATGACGACGTTGTTGTGGAGCCGTACGATTTCGTTTTTACGCACCATGTCATGGAGCATGTCTACGATTTGGATCGGGTGTGGGCTGCGCTGGTACGACTACTGAAACCGAGAGCGAGCATGCTTCATATTCTCCCGTGCGGTAACGAGGGGAGCTTCGAATTTCGACTCTGCAACCTTCGAAAGTGTGGGATTAACAGAGAGCAAGGCAATCGGTTTTTTTTCGAGGATGAAGGTCACCTTAGGCGCTTGTGCACGGAAGACTTAGAGCAGAGGGCGGCCCGACATGGATTTATGCTGGGGAAGGAATTCTATGCGAATCAGTGGTATGGGGCGATCGATTGGATTACTGCGGGCCCGCTGCAATTCGTGCGAGATGTATCGGACATTTCTCTTGCCATCGACCGGCCGTCTAGGCGCAGACTAGGCAAGCTTCGACGGATTCTGCTGACGTTTGGATGGGCAAGGTTTTTGATCGCTGAATACGGCCGATTTCACGCGAAGCGACCGAAGCGTTTCAAACACATTGTATTTCTTATAGGAATCGCTCCTGTCTATATTGTCGCACGATGGGCCGATCGTATTCTCAAGCGGAAAGTGAAAGAGGAATGGATGACGCAACGTGGTCGAAGAGACGGAAGCGAGATGTACCTCTACTTTAGGCGAGGGTAGCATCCCCTTCATGGCGAGCGGAGGAATAGCATATTAATAATGCAAGAGGACGAATGCGAATTTTCTATTGTGCACAGAGTACTCCGAACGAAACCGCCCTGCCACATTCGAGACTGTGGCATGTCAATCTGTGCTTGCCACTTCAAGATATCGGCCATGAACTCATTGCGTTTGATCGCGATTATCTTCATGCCGCATATAATTTAGATCCTGAGCGTTCCACCGATCAACCCTTGATTGATCAACAACGTCCTCGATTCGGCGAAGAGCTTCTCGCAGAACTGAAGAGGGCGCATCGCCACGCGCCCATTGATGTCTTCTTCAGTTACTTTGCGTCGGCACATGTTGAAGCAGACATTATCCGTGAAATTGGGAAGATGGGGATTGTCACAATAAACTGGTATTGCAATGCATCCTACCAGTTTCATTTGGTGAGAGATCTTGCTGCGGCATACCACTATTGTCTGGTACCGGAGAGGTTCCGCCTGGACGACTATCGTCAGGTGGGGGCAACCCCGATATTCTGCCAAGAGGCGGCGAATCCAAACTTCTACAAGGCGCATGACGTCCCACGAGAATTTGATGTGACCTTTGTCGGGCAAAAATATGGAAACCGCCCGATGTACATCAACACCTTGATCGACGCGGGAATTGATGTGCGTACGTGGGGACCGTATTGGGCGATGTCGTCAGAGGCGGTTCCGTTGTGGATGCGCATCAATGCCAGCGTTAACGATTGGCTCAGGAAAGAAGGTCCCCCAAAGGGGACCAATGATCATGGTTGGCGCTATGGGCCTCCGCTGGACGATGAGGAACTGATCAAAATGTACAGTCGAAGCAAGGTCAGTCTCGGATTTTCCCGCGTTGCTGATTTATCTTCCTCCGTCAGGCAAGTCCGTCTCCGAGATATCGAAGCACCCATGAGCGGCGCATTTTACATGGTCGAGTACTTTGAAGAGCTGGAAGACTGTTTCAAGATTGGTGAAGAAATTGTGTGTTTCAATGATGAGGCTGAGCTGATTGACAAGACGAAGTATTTTCTTGCGCATGCCCAAGAGCGGGAGCGGATACGTGCTGCGGGCATGCGTCGGGCAAGAGAAGAGCATACCTGGCAGCAACGTTTCGCGCAGGTGTTCAAGCACATAGGGGTGAGCTGACGTGTGTGGGATAGCGGCCATTGTGGCGCCGCAATCTGGCAATTACCAGGGCGCCCTTCAGCAGATGATGAAGGCCTTGAAGCATCGAGGCCCCGATGGAGACGGGATGCATCTCTTTCATTCGTGTGCGTTGGGGCACACGCGGCTCAGTGTCGTAGATATTGATGGGGGTAGCCAGCCGATGTTGTCCGCTGCATCGCCGACCGGGATAACCTTTAACGGAGAAATCTATGACTATCGATCCATCAGGGCATCATTGGATCAATACCCGTTCCTGACATCGTCTGATACGGAAGTTATCCTGGCACTGTATGAGCAGTATGGCCCCCAGTGTCCCCGATACCTCAACGGCATGTTCGCATTTGCGCTATGGGACGACGCGAAGCAGGAACTGTTGTGCGCACGAGACCGTTTTGGTGAGAAACCACTCTACTATGCAACCGGCGTGCACGGCGAATTGTTGGTGACGTCAGAAATTAAGGCGATCGTGGCATCAGGTCTCGTCAGACCTGTTCTGAATAAATCGGCACTCGCGCACTACTTGAAGTACCTATGCGTCCATGCAAACGAAACGATCTTTAGCAATATTCATGTTCTCCCTCCTGCCCATGCAATGCGATATCGAAATGGACAGTTGACGATCGAGCGCTACTGGCATGTGCCCCCCCCTGCAACCAGTGTCCTGTCTCTTCAGGATGCGGCACTGGAATTTCAGCGTTTGTTCAATAACGCGGTGGAGCGTTGCATGATCGCAGATGTGCCGGTTGGTCTGTTTTTGAGCGGAGGGCTCGACTCCAGTTCAGTTGTGGCAATAGCGTCCCAGTACTCGAAGGGAATCAAAACGTTCTTTTTTGATTTCGAGAAGAACTCGACGGAACGCGGCTATGCACGAGATGTCGCGCAGATATATGGCACCGACCATATTGAACTGTCAGATGCCCGTGCCCCAATTGCCGATTTGCTTGTGGAGATGCAAGGAGTATTCGATGAGCCATTCGCGGACTCTTCTAATATCCCGACGTGGTTGCTGGCGCGCTCCGCACGTCAATACCTGAAAGTAGTGTTAGCCGGGGATGGTGCGGATGAGTTGCTCGGAGGCTACACGTCCTGGTATCGATCACTCTGGTACATGGAACAGGCATCCCAACGTGCTCATGCCGATACGTCACTGCTCCGGCTTGCGGCGCACTATGTCGAAGGATGGTTTCCGTCAGCGCAGGCATCTCTTTCCTATCAGCGTGCCGGCATTGAATATCGACAACGTTATCGTGGTGTCGGGGAAGCCCATCAGGCTCAACGGACTTACTTCTCCGATGAACAGCTTGCGATTCTCGGGCTCTCTGCAGACGATCCGTTTACGATACGTAGTCATGTACAGACTCTTGACGATGTGCTACGTGAGGACGTTGAAGATTATCTTCCCAGCGATATCCTCACCAAGGTGGATCGGGCGTCGATGGCGCATGGCCTCGAAGTACGGTCCCCATTTTTGGATGTAGAACTTGCTTCGTTTTGTGTGTCGCAACCGGTCAAATTCAAAATAAATGGGCGGACTGACAAACTTCTCCTCCGGGAAGCGCTTTCTCATGCCTGGCCTGCGTCGGTACGACGGCGCGGCAAGCAAGGTTTTGGAGCTCCAATTACCGAATGGCTAAAAAGAGATGATGTTACAAAATTGAAGAAAGAATATCTCGACAATCCGAAAACGAAAGTGTTTTCGGTGCTTCCATTCGAGCACACCAGAGATTTTGTGGATCGAGACGACTATCTGACGTGGATACTGCTCGTCCTTGCGGTCTGGATGGACCGGCACGATTTCGCGCTGGGATCGTAAAGTCTATGTCAATGCAACGCCCCACCGTGACCGTGCTCATGTCCGTCTATAACGGACAACAGTATCTATCGGAAGCGATCGAGAGTGTTCTCCACCAGGCATACGGTGACTTTGAGTTCATCATTGTTGATGACGGTTCGGCGGATGCATCAGGTGACATACTGAGGACGTATGCTGCGCGAGACTCACGAGTTGTGCTGCTGCGCCATGAACACAATATGGGCCTGACGAAATCGCTCAACGAAGGGCTATCGATCGCCCAAGGTGTCTATCTCGCCCGTCAGGATGCGGATGATGTATCACTCCCTGGAAGGTTTGAAAAGCAGGTGA
>DATIQH010000049.1:0-6122 GCA_035471155.1 Nitrospiraceae bacterium
ATTCTATGGCTATCTCTTGGGAGCGGGGATGATGCTCGTGGGCGCGCTTATAGAACTGTGGCTCGGCGTGAAAGCCGAAGGGCGGTCACTCGAATTCATCGCCGCACCACTTTCGTCTGAGAAGTGATCGGACAAACAGGATATCGAGCCGGCGGTGACCAGGTCCTGGTTCGGCCAAAAATGGCAGATCTCGACATGATCGCGCAGAAAATTTGGAGTTGATCTTCAGTTCGACGAAAGTCCAGGATGGCGGTGAGAGAGCGCATGCGAGGAGAGCCCCCGCATCGTGCGTCGGAGTGAATGGTCGATCTGCCCAACCATGGCGTACCAACCCATTGAAGATTACGGCATCATCGGCAACATGCGGACAGCGGCGCTCGTCGGCATGAACGGCTCGATCGATTGGTTCTGTGTTCCCTCCTTCGATTCACCGAGCGTATTCGCCGCCATCCTGGACGACCAAAAGGGAGGCCGGTTCGAGATCGCGCCCCAGGGAGATGGCATTCGGACCAAACAGTTCTATTGGCCGGAAACCAACGTGTTAGTCACCCGCTTTCTCTCGCCGGACGGTGTCGCAGAACTTATAGATTTCATGCCGGTAGGCTTGCCTCGCGATTCTCCCTGGCAGGATCAATTGATTCGGCGCGTCAAAGTCACGCGGGGAGCGCTGACTTTTCGCATGAGATGCCTTCCGGCCTTCGATTATGCGCGCGTGCCGCATCGCGCGATGATCGAAGAGCGTGGCGCCATCTTTGAGTCGGCTGTCTTGAGCCTGGGACTGACGAGTGCCGTTCCGCTCTCCTGCGACGGCGAAAGCGTCCAAGCGACATTCGCGCTTCAGGAAGGCGAGGAGGCGGTTTTTCTCCTGCGTCCCTTGAAGGCCGGAGAGGAGTGCTGCCGGTCTCCCTCACACACTGAAACGCAAGAGGTATTCGAACGCACGGTCGATTACTGGCATCGATGGCTCTCCAAATGCACCTATACCGGCCGTTGGCGAGAAATCGTGTACCGATCAGCGCTGACGCTCAAACTGATGACCTTCGAACCGACCGGAGCGATTGTCGCCTCGCCGACCTGCAGCCTGCCGGAGTCGATCGGCGGCGGACGAAATTGGGACTATCGCTACACCTGGATCCGCGACGCCGCTTTCACGTTGTACGGCTTATTGAGGATTGGCTTCACGGAAGAAGCGCATGACTTCATGCAATGGCTGGATGCGCGATCCGGGGAGGTGGAGGCCGACGGCTCCATGCAGATCGTCTATGGAATCGACGGTCGCCACGATCTTAAGGAGCAGACCCTCGATCATCTGGACGGTTATCGAGGCTCCCGGCCGGTCAGGATCGGCAACGGAGCCTATCGGCAACTCCAACTCGACATCTTCGGGGAGCTGCTCGATGCGCTCTATCTCTACAACAAACATGTCACGCCCATCGGCTATGACGGCTGGATGCGCATCCGGCACCGCCTGGATTGGCTCTGCGACAATTGGCAGCAACCGGACGAAGGTATCTGGGAAGTGCGCGGAGGCCGGCGTCATTTCGTCTATTCGAAACTGATGTGCTGGGTCGCGATCGACCGCGGGATTCGGTTGGCCGACAAGCGGTCGTTCCCGGCCGACCGGGGTCATTGGCAGCGGGTCCGGGATCAAATCTACGAAGAGATCATGTCCAAGGGATGGAGTCAGAAACGGCAGGCCTTCGTGCAGCACTACGACTGCGACTCGCTGGACGCGTCGAATCTCATCATGCCGCTGGTGTTTTTTATGGCTCCTAACGATCCGCGCATGTTGAGCACGTTGCACGCCATCAATCGCTCACCGAAGGAGGGAGGATTGGTCTCCGACGGCCTCGTGTATCGTTACGACAGTGCGACCGGAGAAGACGGACTCACAGCGGGGGAAGGGACGTTTACCATGTGTTCGTTTTGGCTCGTGGAAGCGCTGACCCGGGCGGGACGTGTCGATCGCGCGAAACTGACGGAGGCCCGGCTGCTGTTTGAGCGGATGTTGGGACACGCCAATCACGTCGGGTTGTATGCCGAGCAGATTGGCGATAGCGGCGAAGCGCTCGGCAACTTCCCGCAGGCCTTCACCCATATCGCCTTGATCAGCGCCGCGTTCAATTTGGATCGAGCCCTGGACGGCAGGTCGCATAGCTGACCGGTTGCACAAGCCTACCCTTGGTCACATACTATACGTAGTTTCTAACCACAAGGAGGAACCATGCAACGCAAAGGATCAGCCATCTGGCAAGGTGACTTGAAGACCGGAAAAGGCACCGTCTCCACCGACAGCGGCGTCCTGTCGCAGACACAATATTCATTTTCCACGAGGTTCGAGAACGGGAAAGGCACCAACCCCGAGGAATTGATCGCAGCTGCGCATGCCGGCTGCTTCACAATGGCGCTGTCGGCTCAATTGGGGACTGCCGGTTTGACTCCGGAAAAACTGGAGACCACGGCTACCGTCACGTTCGACAAGCTCGAAGCAGGATGGACCGTGACGGGCATCCTGCTGGACGTCAAAGGCAAAGTGCCCAAGGCGGATCAGGCTGCATGGGACAAGGCGACACAGGCGGCCAAAGCTGGCTGCCCGATCTCGCGCCTGCTCAACACAACGATCAACATGCAAGCCAAGCTGGAAGGCTAGGGCGGCTGGTGGCGAAAACCCGGAACTCCGACTCACTGGCCTTCCTCTTCGATCTGGACGGCACCCTGATCGACAGCGTCTACCAGCATGTGCTGGCCTGGCGCGAAGCGACGCAAGCAGCCGGCATCGAACTGCCGGTCTGGCGTATCCATCGGCAGATTGGCATGAGCGGGGGCCTGATGCTCAACGCCTTGGCGCGGGAAACCGGACGGCCGGTCTCTCGGAAGGATGCGGAGCGCATTCAACTGGTCCACGCCGAGGTTTTTGCGAATCAGGCTTCGTCTCTGCGCGTGCTTCCCGGCGCGCAAGCACTGTTGGACACGTTAGCAGCCCATCGCGTGCCCCACGCCATCGCGACGAGCGGGCGAAAGCACAATGCGCGGCATGCGCTCAAGCTGCTCACGCTCCATCGGAACGTGCCGGTCGTCACGCGTGACGACGTCCGCTTCGCGAAGCCCGATCCCGATCTGTTTGTTGCCGCAGGAAAGCGGCTCAAAGTCCCCATGAGCCGCTGCATCATCGTCGGAGACAGTGTCTGGGATTTGCTGGCCGCGCGCCGCGCGTTCGCCCTCTCGGTGGGACTGCTCTCCGGGGGCTATGGCCGGGAGGAATTGGAGCGGGCAGGAGCCTATCGGGTCTATCAGGACCCGGCTGATCTGCTCAGACACCTGGATGAAGTCGGCGTCAGACTCTAGCAGGATGCTGAAAAAGTCCGCCAGCGACGTTCTCGACTCATCGAAATCCTCAACGTACCGATTGAGATTCTCGGAGGGCGGAAGTCCTGGAGGGGTTTTCCCGTTCGCCAAGATCCATTGTACGGGCGAACGGACCCACGAAGTGCGGTCGGTACCTCCTCCGGTTTCGACTCGCCTGCGGGCTTGCTGAACGGCCTTTTTGAGCATCCTGAGGCCATATTGACATCGACATCACTATGTAAGATTCCAATGGTGTATTGCGTATAAACTGAGTTCCTCCGCAGGCTGTTAGCACAGCGGCGCAAGCAGTCGTGATCTTTATTTTCTCGTCTGAAGCACGCAATCTCTCTTGCGCGGTCTTCTCGAACCTCTTACAATTAGCTTCCCTGAGGGCCATTCATGTTTGATCGGCTCCACGGCAAACAACTTCCTCCAAGCGATTCGGCGCTAGGTGACTGGGCCGCGCGAGCCTATGCCACGACATGGGTTGTGTGCCTGCTCTTCGTGCTCGGCGGATGCGCTATTCTACCGGGTCACTGGCGGTCAGGGTGGAATCAGCAGTGGCCAGCCGACAAATCGGTGCCCGAGACAGCCGGCTCATGGAAGTTGACCGAACTTGAATTGAAGGACGACCGGTTTGTCGCGCTGGCCATCTCTGGCGGCGGAAGTCGAGCCGCCAACTTCGGCGCCGCAGTCATGTTGGAACTCCAACAGCGGGGTTTGCTGGAGCAGGTCGATGTGATTTCAGGTGTGTCCGGTGGAACACTTCCAGCCGTGTACTATGGGCTTGGAGACAAGGCCGGTGCATTTACCGAGCCGGCGGTTCGCGAGGCATTGGGCTATGATTTTCAAAGCAGTTGGATTCGCCGGTGGTTTCTCCCGCAGAACATCTTTCGCTATTGGCTCTCCGACTTCACACGCTCAGATATTATGGTGCAAGTCTTCAACAGCCACCTGTATCACGACGCCACATTTGCCGACCTTCAGCCGCATCCGAAAATCTTGCTCAATTCGACGGTCCATAACGATCATACCCGGTTCACGTTTACGGATGACCGCTTCGCCGCTCTCCATTCGGTGCTCGCCCCCTATCCTGTCGCCAATGCCGTGAATGCGTCATCCGCATTTCCCGGTGCATTCCAGGATGTGACCCTGCAGTGGTATATGGAGCCGACGCAGTTCCTGCACCTCTATGACGGCGGTCCCATCGATAATTTAGGCGTGCAGGCGCTCACCCAGTACATGAATCTGAACGTGTTAGGTACCACGCTCGATCGTCTGTTTCCCAAGGGCTGTGTCATTTTCGTCATTGACGCCACGCCATCGAGCGACCATACCGAGCTCGACACGAGGCAGTCCAGTCGGTCCGTGATCGATTATTTCGTCGACACCAATGCGCTCGATGCCACGGATGCCATGTTGATCGAATCCCGCCGCTCTCTGCTCGAGAGAATGGGCATTCCGGTCGAGAAGCAAGATCGGGAGCCGAGGGGCCGGCTCCCGGTGAACGATCTCCGGCAATGCGCCTGTGAAGTCCGCCATATTTCACTTCGGCACCTAGCCTATGCCGAAGTATCAGAAGCGAATGAGGATTTGGCTGAACGTGTGACGCGAATTAAGACGAAGTTTTGGCTTTCCGACGGAGAACAGAACGACCTCTTCCAAGCCGCGAAGGTTCTCATTCAGCTGCTCGACGACAAACATCTATTGTCGGAACCGTCATTAAAGGTTCCTTGTGGCAGCGGACCAGCCCAGGAACCACAAAATTAAGCGTCTTGCTCCCGGAGCGCGCACGATCAGAATGTGCTCGCTCGACGGCCGCAGTGAGACCAACACGGGTGCCATTCCAGGAGGGAGAAGTGAGCGAGGACCATGTCACGCAGGATGCTCAAAAAGTTCGTCCAGCAAGGCCGCAGGGAGATCGGCGACTGAAGCGTACCCGTTTTCCACCCGCCCACCCCGAGCTGCCAAGACAGCTCCATCACCGGGGGGGTACGTTGCAGGGAGACGAGCGACCAAGAACGAAGCATGGGAAAAGGCGCGTCTCGGCGCGCCAGGGTAGGGTGGGTGAGAAGGTGACTTTTTCAGCATCCTGCTTAGCGGTACTTGGCGAAGCAGATGAGATCCAGGTGGTCGTAGTGGTCGGGAAGAATCGATTCCGCCTTGTAGCCGAGGCTCATGAACAAATGGATGTTCCTGCCGGTGCGCAGCATGGTGCAGGCAAAAAACTTATGGGCACCGGTCGCAACCGATTCAATTTCCCGTATCAACGCTTTCCCCACACCCCTGCCCTGATGGGTAGGATTTACGGATAATAGCCGGATAATACAGACACCGGCCACAGTCCAAAAGCGCACCGATCCCACCACAACTCCCTCCTCCTCCGCCACGAAGATATGTTTCTCCCTGGCATCTTCTTTGAGGCTCTCGATCGTTTCCGTCGTCCACCCGCTGACTTGATAGACAGTGGCATATTCCCCGAACGCGGCCTGTTGTACGTGAAGGATGGCGGGGAAATCCGCTTCGGTCGCGGGACGGAGGTGAATCATGGGCGCTCCAGTCCGATGTGCCTCAAACTTGCGAACGTGAGGATATCAAAGCCAGGCAGGATCTTCTATCTGACGCGATCACTGGGAGGGCAATCGGGCTACCTGTGGAGGATGGCCTTGGGCAGGCTGCTCAAAAAGACTGTCCAGCAAGGCCGCAGCCGATGAAAGCACCGGAGGTGTAGCTTCTGGGCTACATTGAGGATGCTTTTAAGGCGAGAACGCCGCTGG
>DATIQH010000050.1:0-3356 GCA_035471155.1 Nitrospiraceae bacterium
GCATGCGGGCGCTTGAAGAAGGGACATCCGTGAACGCGGTTGTGCGGGACTATCTGGCTGATTATGCCGGGACGAAAGCCCAAAAGGAGAAGGCGATCAACGACTTGTTGCGGCTGTCCAAGCGCGCGAAGACCAGGCGGGGGAATCGCCGGTGGATCCGCGAAGATCTTCACCAGCGATGAAGGAGCGCGTTTTCCTTGATACGAATGTGCTGGTCTATCTGTTCGACGCCGATGATCCCACCAAACAACGCCGTGTGCAGGACCTCCTGTCAAACCGGGAACTGCGGTCACAGTTGATTCTGAGCACCCAGGTCCTGCAAGAGTTCTATGACTCCGTGACGCGGAAGCTGGCCACCCCGCTTGATCCGGAGGCGGCATTCCAGGCTGTCCAAGATCTCACCGCTTTCCCCATAGTCCAGATTGATCCTCCCCTGATCCTGTTGGCCATCCAGCGCAGCCGCAAGGCGAAGGTCTCCTTTTGGGATGCGCTGATTCTGGAGGCGGCGCTGGCCGCCGGAGCCACCCTCCTCTACTCCGAAGATTTTCAGGACGGCACTGTCTTTGGAGGACTGCGAATTGCGAATCCTTTCAAATTGAGCGTCTGAGTGTTCCTTCCAGGCGTGCTCGTATCTCATTCCCGTGGAATGGCATACCGTGCTTGTCCCATTGCAGCAGTCAAGCGATGCCCATCTGACTCTTCACTCTCCCCATAGGGAGCAGGCACACTGTCCTTCACTGCGCGACTCCTCCTAATCTCTTACTTCCTTCCAAGGGGTAGCCTGGTTGATCCTCTATTGCGCGCATCGAACGAGCAATGATCTATCATGCTCCCTCCAAGCTAGCTCGTTACCTCCTCGGGGATGGGGGCTGATTGATATTCCACTGCGCGCGTCCAACGAGGGCCTTCTGAGGCCGCGCGTTGCGCGAGCACAGAAGATCATCAGGCTCCATCCCCCTCTCTATTCTTTGACCGTCATCGTCATCGTAATCGGCTGCAGCGGATTGTCGAATTCGTCGCGGGGGGCGGCGACGATCTTGTCTACCACCTCCATGCCTCGAAAGACTTCGCCGAAGACTGTGTAGGTTCGGTCCAGCCCGCTGCTGTCATCGACACAGATATAGAACTGCGAGCCATTATCGTTGGGGTCGCGCGTGCTGTTGCTCTCGCGTGGGACCTTGGCCATGCCGATTGCGCCCCGTTTATGCGGCCTATCGCTGGTTTCCGGATTCAGCCAGTAGCCGGGACTGCCTGAGCCGTGCAGGGAACGGTCTGAATTCTTGCTCAGCGGATCGCCGCCCTGAATGATGAAACCGGGAACGACCCGATGGAAAGTCGTTCCATTATAGAACCCCATCTTGGCAAGCTTGAGAAAGTTCTCGACGTGACGCGGCGCGTCGTCCGGGTAGAAGCGAATCTTGATTTCGCCAAACGGCGTCGTAATCGTGACGCGCGGATCGATTTTTTGAAATTGCATCGTCATGCGATCAAACTAGCAAGGACAACGATCAAGAGGCAATGGGCAAACGACGTGAGAGGTGAAACGTAAAAAGTGAAATGGTTCGAGGCCTCAAGAGCTTGCACGAATCTCTCTGCTTCATACGTTTTACATCTAACCGTTCACGTTTCACGATTCAAACCTTTTCCTGGATCGATTTTGAGCCAGAGGATTCCGCCCAGGATAGCGACCGCTGCGGCAACGCCCAACGAGACAGGCCAGCCCCATTGGTTGGCTAGCCATGGGGTCAGGGTTGGGGAGATGGTCCCGCCGATATTAGCGCCGGTATTCATGAGCCCTGACAAGGTTCCTGCATGGGATTTGGACAGATCGGTCGTCGAGGACCAGTAGGCGCCGACCGTAAAGTAGAGCCAGCCTGCGCCGAATGACAGGCTGGTGATTGCGAGAAAGGGAGAATCGACGACGCCACCAAGCGCAATCGCGAGTCCAGCCAGGACCATGCCGGCTATGCCTGTTACAGATCGTCCGGTGGTGAGACCGTAACGGGCTGCAAGTCGATCGGTCACCCAGCCACCGAGGGGACAAAAGACCAACATGGCCAGAAAGGGAGCCGAGGCATAGAGTCCCCCACGGAGCACATCGAATCCTCGAACGTTCACGAGATACAAGTAAAACCAGGACAGGTAGACGTAGGCGACATAGCCGAGGCAACTGTAGCTGATCACCAGCCACCAGATGGTGGGGGTCCGGCTGAATGCCCGCCAGGGCACGGCTATAGTGGTGGGCGGTTCACGTCTGAGCAGGGCCTGTTCACCGGCGTTCACCCAGGGATGCTCATGCGGATGGTTGCGCGACAGGAGCCACCAGAGGACGGCCATCCCGATTCCGAGCAGGCTCGCGAGAAAAAACACGGTCGGCCATCCCCAGTTCACCATCACCCATGCGGCAATGGGCGGCGTGATGGCGGAACCTAATCCGATGCCTCCGATTGCGATCCCGATGCCGAGGCCTCGTCTGTCGGTCGGTAGCCAGTTGGTGACGGCGCGATTGAAGGCAGGCAGCGCCACAGCTTCTCCCATACCCAGCGAAAACCGCACGAGCATCAGCGCGCCGACAACCCCGACGAGGCTGGCGAGCGATGTGGCAGCCACCATGGCGGTGAAGGCCGTACAGATCGACCACCAGAGAAGCGCGAGGGTCAGTACCACGCGGACTCCCCAGCGGTCTGCCAGCCATCCACCGGGAATTTGAAACAGTGCGTAGCCGACGACGAAGGCCGAGAAGACCCAGCCCATCTCTTGGTCGGTCATTCCATAGGCCGGCATCATCTGACGCGCGGTCACTGAGATGTTGACCCGGTCGATATAGGTGACGACGCTGATAAGAAACAGCAGGGCGAGGATCAGCCAGCGTATCCGTGAAGGGCGAGAAGTGAGTGTGTTCACAACGTTGAATCGTGCGGTCTGTCCATCGAGATGCCGGCGCCGGATTATACAGACTCTCGGCTCACGTCACTATAGCTCGCATGACTCAAGAATGTTTCTGCTGTCATCGCTGAGGCGCGGCCTATCAGGGATTGTTTCGGAATCCACTGGCAGATCCCTATCTCATTGGTGTCGCCTCGGGCGCGGGATTGGGGGCGATCATCGCCATGTCCATCAAATGGCCGTACACCACACTCGGATTGCTGGCCGTCCCACTGGCCGCGTTCCTCACCAGCCTGCTGACCGTTTACATCGTGTACACCATTGCGCACATCGGCGGCAGCGTGCCGACCACGAATCTGATCCTGGCTGGTGTGGCGGTGTCCTCATTCGCGGTTTCGCTGACGTCATTTCTGATGCTGCGTTCAACAGGTGAGGTGCGCCGCGCGATCGGCTGGCTGCTCGGCGGTGTC
>DATIQH010000051.1:0-6178 GCA_035471155.1 Nitrospiraceae bacterium
ATCCGATTGCTCAAGACCTGAGAAGCAGGGATCAAGATGTAACCAACCAGCGTGCATCCGATCAGATCGTAGAAAATCACGGAGCGATAGGAAATCTTTCGCGCCGGGGCAATTAACTCAAGCACAGTGACGAAAATGACCCTCGCAACAAAAAGCAGTGGGATGAATAGCTCGTGATTGGGGATAAACTGACGAAACTCTGGGCTGAACACCCACTCGATCCACTCCATTTGAACGCTCTCCTTGTTGTCGTACGTTACCCTATTCGGCACAGAACTGCCATGCGTTTTGGCTGATTCGTACGTTCGTGGCGACGAGACAACCTAGTGCCTCTTTGAGAATGAGGGGGCGAGACCGACGAATACGCCAGAGTATTTCCGTATGCTATCAGGAGCCTTCCCGTACTATGCCCCGCAGTGACCGATCAGCTACCACCTAAGAGAGACAACGCTCGTGCCAGCTTCACTGTCACTCCCGCCGCTTGATCCTCTCCGGCACACAGGTGAAGGCCTCTGCCTCGATACCTATGCCTGCTCAGAAGATTCTGGTGTGCAATGACCGTCCCCACGAGACTCGGCTTTACTCAGTCGTGCATTATCATTTGCTAACACGTACACCCCGAAACCATCGTGCCACCCTCCATCGCCGGATTCAGACCGTGAGGAAAAACTCGTTCACTCAAGGTCTCCCTCATTGCGTGCCTGTCGTGCACTTCCATAATCGATCTCAGGCTGCAATCCTCTCTCCTCACGGTCAGGTTCTGTCTAGTAGTTGTCTAGCGCACACTTCCGAAATCATCATGAACCGCTCCGTAACACCACCGTCGAAGAACTCAGAGTATGAATAAGAACTGGTTCTCTCATTCCCCGGTGTTCACGGGCCCTTCTTGCGCTGATGCCTCTGCCCCACGTTGTCATTCCCTGTCCCCATCTCAGGTTTTATCTAGTACTTCTCTAGTTCGCGCTTTCGAAATCATCAGGGACCTTCCAGTCCTGCAACGATCGGAACATGTTCCAGTTCGTGACGGCCGCAGTACTCCACTAACAGATGTCGGCCAATTAAATCTGGGAGACTCGTGCAGGACTCCAGGCGATCATGTCCGGACACAGCGCCGCATGGAGCAAATTTGGCGTCCGCGAGGAGATCACCGATCTTCTCTAGGGGATCCGCCATATTGCAGGGCCAGACTCATCAGGCGGGCTACTACGTCGTAGAGACCGATCAATTCAGAAGAGCAGTCGGATCCTTTGAGACGAAGAAAGATCTCGGCTGGGTGTTTGTCGTCATGGACGCTGATGTAGAGGGTACGTTGGCCAGTGATCCGCACTTTCTGGGTGATCTGGTTGCGGCAAGCGGGGAGGTCCAGGCGGGTGCTCATGCAGCGACCACCATACTCTGGAACGGGATTTCCCAGGAGGGGAGGGCGGCACTGCAAAAACCATGAAATCTCGTTGGGGACACCACGCACAACGCGAAGTATAGCAACCAGAGCGGCGTTTCAGCGTTCCAGCCTCCAAGAAACTGTAGCACAGATTCACTGAGCTACAGTTTTTGAGATTGTATGGCTACAGTTTTCCACCATCTGAAGCGCAAAACCTACTACCATCGCTCCATCGTCCCTCGCAGGCTCCAGCCCTACTTCAAGGGTCGTGAACAACTTTGGCGAAACTTGAAGACGGAAGACAAGGATGAGGCTATCTTGAAGTCCGCGCAGTGGACGGCTCGCATGCAACAACTCTTTCTTACACTCAGAAAGCAAGGGGATCACATGACAGACGAACAACGGGAAGTTTTGGTATCGCACTGGCTTGAACGGGAACTTGATGAAGCTGAGGACGCCCGCACCTTGGCCGGTCCCCTCTCTGACTCCTATCGAGAAGGCGTCTGGCATGTCTTCTCAGACCACATGGACGACACACACACAAAGCTTTGGTGGCGAACAATTGGCGGAAGGACGCCAGCTCGACCTCATTATCAAATATGGGATACACAAGCGATTTATGGCGAGTTATCCACGGCAGCACGGCAACGGATCTCGCCATGTATGGAATCTGTGATGCTCAGGTGCTTGGCGATAGGTCTATGAGGGAGGCATGCGAACATTGGTTGCAACGGCGATACCACGACCTTTTGATTGGACGCCCTCCCGATATTACGACTGCCCGATACTCAGAGATTCAGACGAGTTGTACGCAGCAATTTGGAACCGATCTGGACGGACTAGCGGGGTGCTATCGTCTGCAATATAAAATGACACGGCAACAATAACATTCGCTGAGCGCGACTCTCAACGGCAGCCGGAATATATGGTTCCATGAAACGGTTTCAGGAGAAGGTACAGCGGGTTGAGGGAGAGCTGATTAAGAAAGTATATCCTGGCGTGGTATCGGATAAGGACTAACAAAGCTCCGACGCGCCAAGCCCGTGCCTCCCCGGAAATGGAGAGCCCAGCATCCTGCACGCAACGCAGCACACTTGGTCACTGAACGAGAACGCAGAAAGTCTAAGATAAGGCATGACGCTAGAGTCGTTTGTCTCTATACGAAAGAGGGTTAGTAAATGCCCCAATCCTGGGAACAGAATCCGCCTAACAAATCTGGTATGAGCGTCTAGAGCAATCCAGGAAGTCGCTATGTCAAATCAGCCGGAGAGAAGAAATAGAGAGCGTGTACCCTGCAGGCTAGTGTGTTCCTATGAGTTGACGAAGTCTGTGGACAGCAACAGCGTGAAGTTTTCAGAGGGGCACGGGCACTCGATCAATTGCAGCGGTAGTGGCATGTTGCTCTTGCTTCCTGAGGAGGTGGACCAACGACAGGTGCTTGCGATTCAGGTTCCCTCAAAGGTGAAAAAAGCACAGAGCACCAAACTGATAGAAGTGTGTTGGACCCGTCTCATTTCTGTAGGTGCCGGTGTCAATATGTACCTGGCGGGTACTCGTGTCTTGTTTGAACTGCCTTTTCCTAGTTAGTCCCACTCAGATTTTCTACCCCCAGCTCCTACTTCCAGTCAGACTTAGACGCCCGCCCAACCGCGGACTAGGCGGAAGACCCACCAGGAGGTGCCACATGAAACTCCTGGTCGCCAGTCTTCTTGTCCTCATCCCGTTCACCGTCCACGCTGACCATCTTGGCAACCTCAGCGCTAACGAATTCGATCCAAACTCGACCGCCAGTCCATACGGGGCCGACAGCCCGTACTTGGGAACAGCGTCACGAATGAGTTGGGCATCTAGGTAGTCCCTACAGCAATCAGTCCGCCACGAATCCCCTACGAGACCGAGACATCCGGGCTGTACAATCAGCAGGGAGCCTACCGGGGCAAGCTGAGCACGAACCAGTACGATCCCGACTCGGTGAGCAATCCCTACGTCCGCTATGGGAACCCCTTTTCACCAGGTTCGATTAACAATCAGTTTGGCGCGGGGAGTCCGTATTGCTCCGACAGCCCGAACAATCCATGCCGTGGCGAAAGCTTCTTTGGCACCCTGAAAAATGAACTCGTGCATCATCAGACGTATCACACCAGGGACGAGGCGAGTCGGGAGATCTTTGCGTTTATCGAAGAGTTCTAAAATCGCCAGCGGCTACATCAACGCCTGGGGTATCTCAGTCCGCTGGAATTCGAACGATGGAGCCGTGAGTCTTAACTTGTTGTCCACGAAACCCGGGCTAGCTCAGCTCCTTTTAGTCGTAGGAAGATTTCTGCTGGCTGCTCGTTATCATGGGTATTGAGGTAGAGCGTGCGCCGGGCCGCTATCTTCACCTTCTGTGTGATATGCTTGCGGCGGTTTCGGGAGAGTGTGGCCTGTGCTCATGCGGCCACGACGAGCAGGTCAATGCGAAAGCTCAGTGGCCGTTCCGTGGTCTCTTGGGTTCCGTTGGTGACACCAGACTTGCCCTTCGCCTTCTCATACCCAATTCGCCAGTTCAGTCTTTGCATTCCGTTGAGTTTATCGTGTGAGCTGGATACACTGGCCGGCGGCAGCCTGATCGTATCTTCAAGAATGCGAGGTAATGAAGCCAGCAATGAATCGACAACAGATAATGTTGTGGACTGGGGTCAGTCTTGTGATAGGGGTCGTCTGTCTTGGAACGGTAGAGTCGCAGTTTTCAGAGGGTGGGCAGGCGATTTCGTCGGTCGAGGGTGGTCGAGGACTGGATGGCGCTCCGATGGTCCTGATCCCTGCCGGTCTATTCACGATGGGTAGCCACGATGGTCTCCCGAACGAACGGCCTGAACATACGGTCACGCTCGATGCCTATTACATTGATCGGTACGAAGTCACCCTCAACCGCTACAGAAAGTTCTTGGAAGAGGGGAAGCATGACTCTCCTCCGACATGGGATGATGAGGCGGCGGCGACAGTCGGGGATCGTCCTGCCATCGGGATGAGATGGGATTCGGCAGTCGCCTACTGCCGATGGGCAGGGAAGCGGCTTCCGACGGAGGGCGAGTGGGAGAAGGCGGCTCGCGGGACCGACGGGCGCCGGTATCCGTGGGGAGATATGCAGCCCTTCGTCGACATGGCAAATTATAATCGAGGGATGTGGGTCAGTGAAGCCATCACGTTAGTAGCGGTGACTAGCGGTCTCGAGGGGATGAGTGTGAGGCATGGGCTCAAGGAGGGCGGGAGGAGCCCCTTTGGCGTTTTTCACATGGCGGGGAACGCAGCAGAGTGGGTGGCTGACTGGTATGAGCGGGACTATTATCACAAGAGCCCTGGGAGAAACCCGCCAGGCCCTGCGATTGGTGAGAAGCGTGTCCTTCGAGGTGGGTCATGGGCGGATGTGCCGTCTGCGTTGCGTGTGACAGCGCGGTTCTCGGCTGAGCCTGATTTCGAGGATAGGACGGTCGGATTTCGCTGTGCCATGGATATGCCGAAGTGAGAGTCACACGGACCTGGTGCAGGCGGGAGAATGTCAGCGATACGTTAGAGCGTTCGCCGCGACCATCAGAGCAGTTCTTGCCAGCATGACTCTGCGGGAAATTTTCTGAGACTGGTTCTATGCCTGAACGATCTATCACGCCCCTCATTCTGGTTGCGTTGCTACTGGGGACGTGGTTTGCCCTTCGTTCCATCGAATCCCCTTCGGTAACGCCAGTGACAGCCTCATCGGTGCCGGTGCTCGCTCCTGGCATGGTTCCGCTGGTCACCGGAGACGAACCGATCGCAGAAATATTTATCAGAGCCGGCTGCTCGGCATGCCACATTGTTCCGGGTATTTCCGGGGCCGATGGACGCGTAGGGCCGCCTCTCGTATTGGCTACCACGGGGCCTGCGCGGTTGAACGATCCGTCGTATCGGGGCCATGCGAAAACGGTGCATGAGTATGTGATCGAATCGGTCCTCGAACCGGGACTGTTCGTTGTGCCGGGATATCCGGCCGGCACGATGCCGACATGGTATGGCGCAAAGCTCAGCGCCCTCGCACTGGAGAAGATTGCGTCGTACCTTGAGCAGCAAGGAGTGACTGCGGCTCAGTAAATGCGATGTTCCTTGCCTGATTGGTTGCGAGAGGCCGGGCGGTGAGTGAGAGGGCTACCGTTTGCGTATGGGGGTGACGTTTCCTGATGCTCCCCCCTGGATCTTGAAGGCCCCAGTTGAGTGGTCGCCTGATTTTTTGTCGAGGAGCGCGTTGATCGCATCGTCCCCTCTCAGGCCTTCGATCTTGATCTTGAGCCGGAGATTGTTGGCGCTGTCGGCATTGATCAACGCCTGTTCGAGCGAGATCCGTTCTTCTTTATACAGATGGAACAAGACGTGATCGAACGTCTGACAGCCTTCTTCTACCCCTTGCTCCATCGCTTCCTTGAGTAAATCGACCTCGGCCTTCTTGACGAGATCCTTAATGCGGGGCGTATCCAGCATGATTTCCAGCGCGGGAACACGCCTCCCGTCCACGGATGGAATGAGCCGCTGCGAGATGATGGCGCGAAGATTGAGGGACAATTGGAGATAGATCTGCGCATGCCGCTCCACCGGGAAAAAGTTCATGATGCGCTCGATGGCCTGGTTCGCGTTGTTTGAGTGGAGAGTCGCGATGCAGAGGTGCCCGGTTTCCGCGAACGTGATCGCGGCTTCCATCGTTTCTGTGTCCCGGACTTCGCCGATCAGAATCACATCCGGCGCCTGCCGGAGCGTATTCTTGAGCGCATTTTGAAATGAGAGTGTGTCGAA
>DATIQH010000052.1:0-9493 GCA_035471155.1 Nitrospiraceae bacterium
GCAAGAATCAGCCGGCGCACGATACTACCTCGTGCGGGAACTCCGTGGGGGCCTGCCTGCTGAGAAAGCGGGCCTCAAGGTCGGTGATCGTGTCGTGGCCTGTAACGGCACCGCACTGGCGACCGTCACCTCCGATCGCGAGGCCAAACGACTGTGCCGAGTCGAAGCGGGGCAGATCTTGAACCTCGACATTAGGCGCGGGGGTTCTCTCTTGGAACTCAGTATCGTAGCGGAGTCAAGGCCGGGGATCTGAAACTGTCGATTGAGTGCTATAGGCTCGCAATATCCGGCGGCTTACACGATTTGCTTTCGCAACCGTCCCCAGCAGGCCGTCCCCACGTATCCGCAGGCGAAGGTGCCCGTTGTCAGGGCCATGATTTGGTAGACCTGGCTCCGCGGGATTTTGACTTTTACGGCAGGGTTCAAGAGATCGGGCGAATTCATGACGAGTTTCAGCGATTCGCCGGCGGAAAGGATCGGCCACATGCAGGACAATCGCAGGCGAGTTTCATATCGCGGTACCGCCATGGCGTAGAGCCAGCCTTGGTCAAGATGCTCTACCGCCATACGGACGAGCTTGCTCAGAACCGGCTGAAAACGTGCGCGGTTTCGCTGGTCCAGTAGGTCTCGACCGGTGAGTCCGGCTTCGGCCAGCATGGGTGCCGGCACATAGCAGCGGCCCCTCTGAAGATCGTGCGCGATATCTTTCACAATGTTTGTGAGTTGCAACCCTTTCCCAAACCGCACACCGACTTCCGACATCTCCCGCACCTTCCACGAGGCCAGCGCCGTTCGATGCGCGCACATCAAATCTGTCCAGAACTCGCCGACACAGCCGGCCACGTAATAGGTGTAGCGATCCAGGTCATCGAGTGTTTTCAGAACTGTAAGATCTTCTGCCGTCGTGCCGTGGAAGACGACGAGATCCATTTCCATGCCTTGCGTCAGCGTGGACATGAGCCGTTGTATCCGGCGGCGATCGTCCGGCGAAAAGGTCTGGAAGAGCTTGAAGCAATCTTCTAGTCGCTCAAGCAGGATGCGCTCGGCAGAGTCTTGTTGGATTGGCGCCACCGCATGCTGGATCTCTCGAATCTGCGTCCAGATGAGCTGATCGTTCACGAACTGAGCTTTGAGCTGGCCGAGTAAGTCCAGTCGGCGCGGGCGATCGATCAACTCGGTATCTGCAATCGTGTCCGCCGCTCGGGCAAAAAGATAGGCGAGGCTGACTTGATCGCGCACATCTGCCGGGACTACGACTAACGTTGTGTAGAAGAGACGGGATACTTGTTTGAGGAGATCGCGGAGCAGTTCCTGCTTGAATGTCTCTACGCTCGTAGCCACACCTATCGCACTTCCAGTTTCCCTTCCATCCCTTTGTCGAGATGGCTGGGCAACGGCCAGAGCCGTTTGTCGCAGTAGATGGGAAAGATGCCGGGTTGAGTCGGTGTAAACCTAATGGTGACCGTCTTGCCGGCGCTCACATCCTGCTCGACGGAGAGGCTTCCCGCTGGATCCTTGATGATAAAGTTGTGCGGGATCAATGTCGTCACACTGGTCAGTGTCAATTCAACCGGCTTCTCAGCTTCGACAATCAAATAGTTTGGTGTATACGAGTAGCTATCAACCGTGACCGTGGCTCGCTGTACCCCGTCTGCTGCAAGCGGGATTATAAAAGGAGGACCGGACTGAGAAGCTTCCGCTGAACCAACGATAGCCACGCCGACCGAAGTCAGCAACCAAACAGCCGCCGAGATGTGGATTAATCGCATAGGCGCCCCATTGATGAGCCATTTCTAACAGGAAGCGCGGGAGCCGGTCAACTTTGCCTAAGAGTTTCAGGCACTTGAGGCGCCTTGACCTTGGCATTTACGGAGTTATTTCTTTCAGCATATTGTCATCGCAATGTCGATTGAGATGTATTTCAGAGAATCGCTTAGTATAATGATTTTCACTAGCCGCTCGCTCGATGACGGGGCGAGTACATAGTCGTGAAGGAGGATCTCGATGAAGTGGATGAAAGGCATGTTCCTGCTGCTGGCCGCCAACATTCTGATCATGGTGACGCTCTCGCTCACCGTGCCATTGCTCATCAATATCGTTCTGCCCATGTTCGGGGTCGATCTGCGAGGGGCGGTCGATCTGAGTTCGCTCGTCTGGGCTCTTGCCTTCGGCTTTGGCGGCGCCTTTATCAGTTTGGCCTTCTCCAAACAAATGGCCCGGGCCATGTTGGATTGCCGTCAAATTACCGAGCCCCGGTCCCACGCCGAACAGGTGATTTACGGGTCCGTCCAGGAGATTGCGCAACGACTCAACATTACGATGCCTGAGGTCTGGGTCTACGAAGCTCCCGATCCCAACGCATTCGCGACCGGGCCCAGCAAGAACAACTCGATGGTGGCCGTTTCGACCGGGTTATTGAACAATCTACAAGAACAGGAAGTGCGCGCCGTCCTCGCTCACGAAATGGGACATGTCTACAACGGGGATATGTTCGCCACGACGGTGTTGGCGGGGCTGATGAATACCTTCGTGTACTACATTGCGATGTGGGTGCGCCGGTTCTTCGCAGAGCGCGATCAAGCGATGCTCGGTTTTGGACTGTCATTCGTGCTCCAGATTGTCGTCAGCATTCTGGCCTCGATCCTGATTTGCTGGTTCTCGCGTCAGCGTGAGTATGGCGCGGACGCGTTCTCCGCCAAGGTGTACGGCAAAGACTCGATGATATCGGCTCTTCGAGCGATCGACCGGTGGGTTAGCCGTTCGCAGGTTCAGTACTCTGGGCAGGATGCGCTTGCGACGATGAAGATCTCTGGCAATTCTTCAGGATTCATGCATGTCTTTGCCACGCATCCACCGATCGAATCGCGCATTGAAGCCTTGGAGCGGCTCTAACTACGAGGTGTTGGATGGAAAGGTCGCGTCAGGTATGGGGAGGCGCGCTCGCAGCAATTGGCTTGATCGCCGGTGTTGGATCGAGTGACCTGCTTGAGCCTATGCCCGCACAGGCGACGCAAGAAGGGACTGTACGTATGCCAGCACAGACGCCCATGGTGTATGACTTTACGCTGAATGATATCGATGGGAAGCCGGTTTCCCTGAGCCAGTTCCGTGGCAAAGCTCTGTTGCTGGTCAACACGGCCAGCTTCTGCGGCAATACGCCGCAATATACCGACCTCGAAAAGATATATGAACAGTATCGGGAGAAGGGCTTTGAGATCCTGGCATTCCCGGCCAACAATTTCGGCCAGCAGGAGCCGGGGACGAATGCAGAGATCAAAGATTTTTGCTACACCAAGTACAGCCTGTCGTTTCCACTGTTCAGCAAGATCAGCGTGAAGGGCGACGACAAACATCCGCTCTACCGCTACTTGACGGAGCAGAGTCCGTTTCCCGGCGAAGTGGAATGGAATTTTCAGAAGTATTTAGTCGATCGCTCCGGAAAGGTTGTGGCCCGGTATCATCACCGCACGAAGCCCTCAGCGCCTGACGTCGTTCGGGACGTCGAACGAGTACTTGCCGCTCGCTGACCCATTCAGGTTTTTCGATAAAAAGAAATATTTGCGCGATATTCCTGAATCGCTGCGGCGAGGGCGTGACTGCCACGAGGGATATTCGCATCTAGAGTCTCCTCGACCGCAGGATCGTCGATTTCCACCTCATAGCGGTCTTGCATATTCGTTCTGACCGGTCCCTGTGTAATCTCTCGCGGCATGAAAATCTCCTTCCAGACTTCCTTCTCGACCAGACACACGTCGCGGAACCGCTCATAGAGCAACATCAGCTTCTCTTGATCCGTGACTTTGATTCGATCTCCCATCCTGCTCCTTTTCTCTGCGTCATCCTCATGACCTATGCGCGCGTTTGCCTAATCATCAAAGGGTTAGCGTGAGGCTAGCGCGGGTTCACTCCGGCAGGAGCCGCACCTTCGATAATAGTAAATCGCATGGTGCCGACTTGATTGGCCGCATGAAAGGACTGTTGTCCGAGCGGCGTGATGAACAGTTTCACCAGATATGTCCCGACGTCCCAGGCGTTTCCAGGTCTTTTGAGTTCGAGGAACCCATAGCGTTCATGCCCTGGGACTTCCAAGGTGTCTTTGCCGAGCGGCGCGGGCGAGAGAACGCCCTTTTCTCCCTCCAGAAACCATTGTGCGCTGAACTGGGCGGGATCTTCCAGCGGGGCTGACTCAAACACAATATAGATCGCGGGAATATCACGAGGAAACACTGACCCCGGCTCGACGGGCTTCAGCCGAGGATCTTGCGTGTACCAGCCTTTCCGTCCGAAGGTATCCCATTCGATGTCATATCCTTTGGCCATCTTGATCCAGGTAAACAGGGATTGAGGGATTCCCTTTTTTTGCTCGTCAAACGACGGGCTTTGCGTGGGATCGATTTCGGTTGTCGCTTGTTCCTTCGGTGCGAATAGATCCCGCGCCCCGACTTCCTGCCAGACACACATGAGAACGCTCAGGCCGGCAAACACGGTTGCCAGGAGCTGTTTCCCTATAGGTCTGATCTCGATCATTGGAGCCATCATGAATGCTGTCCACTCGTCCCGTTATGGTATCGAGAGATCCATAAGGGGTCAATCACTGACGGACCGAACTGCTCATCTATGCACGCTCCGGTCCTTGTCTATGTTATCCTCGATCAGGTCGTTCTCAGGAAAGGGTTCTGTGCATCCGACATTGCCTGATTGTCAACAAGAGTTCGTGCCGAGCAGCTCCAAGGCCCAGAACGCCGGTGCGCAAGGACGTCGCTATGGCCTCCGAGATGGTGCCTGCCAGGCTGTCACGCAAGGAAGCGGGGAGCAATACCTCTCCGCCTTCGCCTTGCTCCTTCAGGCAAGCCCATTCCAACTCAGTGTGCTGTCGGCATTGCCCCAGCTTATTGGGACAGGAGCCCAACTCGTTTCTGTAAAGTTGTTACAGTGGTTCCCCGACCGCAAAGCCCTTATTTTTGCCGGCACTCTTGGGCAAGCATTCGTCTGGATTCCCATCGTGCTCCTGCCGCTCCTGCTTCCACAGTGGGGCCCTTGGCTCGTCGTCGGTGGAGCGGCCGCCTATTTTGCATGCGCTCACTTTACCACGCCGGCTTGGAATAGCTTGATCGCCGATTGGCTGGATCAGCATGAGCGGGGCGCCTATTTCGCGCGCCGAGCCAAAATTATCGCGAGCCTCAGTTTCTTTGCGCTCTGCGGAGCCGGATGGGTGCTGACCCTTTGGCAGGATTCCACCGCCGCCTGGTGGGGGTTCGTGCTGATCTTCGTCTTGGCCGGGAGCGCGCGCATCCTCTCAGCCTGGTCCTTGTCTCCCGTTCAAGATGTGCATCCGACTGCCCACCAAGAGGCTCAACAAGGATTTCGGGATTTCTTCCGCCGGAGCGCAACGAAGGACTTCCTCCGCTTCCTGTTTTTCTCCGGCCTGATGCATGCGTCTGTGTTGATCGCCGGCCCCTTTTTCGTTCTATACATGCTGCATGATCTCCATTTGTCGTACCTCGGCTATGGGGGTTGGCTGGCTGCCGGCCTCTTGGGCCAACTCCTTACCCTGCAGGCCTGGGGTCATTTCGGGGATCGCTTCGGAAACAAGGCGTTATTGTCGATTACCGGTTTCACAGTGCCATTCTTACCGATGCTCTACCTGGTGAGTACGAATCTAGGATTTCTTTTGGCAGTCAACTTTTTAGGCGGTGTCATTTGGGCCGGCTTGGCATTGGGGCTGCAAAACTATGTGTTCGATTCAGTGAGACCGGAGGACCGAGCGAAAGCCGTTGCGCTTTATAGCACAGTCAATGCAGTAGGATGGGCGATAGGAGCCTTGTTGGGGAGCTGGTTAGTGGAGCATCTTCCTGCGCGTATCGAGTGGGCAGGAGTCGTTCTCCAGCCTGCCTCCAATTTGCCGTTTGTCTTCTTTCTCTCGGGTGTTCTGCGGCTGCTGGTCTCGTCCAGTCTGCTTGGCACATTCCATGAGGCTCGCCTCGTGGAACGAGTCTCTCGACAACGACTGTTTGGGGAATTGCCGCTTGTGAAACCCGTCGCCCGGTTGATGGTCTGGGCCCTGCCCAAATCGAATCGGTAGGGTGTGGAGAGTTTAGTAACGTGGCGCCGGCGGTTGCGCGGTTCGCTCTTGTTCTTCTTGCTTGAGTTTGTCAAACGCCCGATCGCCATGACTCCTGACTTGATCCGGAGTCGGCTGCGGAAGAGGTTTGGGTTGGTCGCTGGCGCAGGCCGTGATCAGCGAAAGGACGCACAAACTTACGGCCACAACGATCCCAGGTTGTTGCAAACGTCTCTGTCGATGACTCATTTCCATCTTCTCCTATCCGTGCTGTTAATCGAACGCGCGATGCAAATCGTATACCGTTTGTACAATGCCATGGTCCAACGCTTCGCGGCTCCATCGGTGATAGTCGATGTTGTCCGAGAGCGACCAGCCTGAGTCCTCAGTATCGTCCACATGCGCCGTGACCACGTTGTGATAGACGACTTCCCCGCTCTCGATTCGAATGATTTTGCTCATGATAGTCACCGGGGGAAGGTCGCGATAATGGCGTGCAAAGAATCGGTCGCGCAACGTTGGCCCGTCGATCCGATAGATCAACACGCTGTCTACGCCCAACATCTGCCCAATGCGGACAGCACTGTCTTCAGAGACGAGCCCCCCAACCTGGAAGCGTTGTTCTGAAACGATCGTTTGCATATGGGAGCGATCGTTGATTCTCAGGTTCGGGCGAAACGTCTTGAGCTGGAACGCCGCTGATTCTAAGCGACTATAGGCGCTGGACCAATCAGGAGTCTCTCCACGCGGATACAGCACCGCCATTTGTTGGACATCGAAAGGGATCGGAAACACTGAAGGCTCAGAACGGGACGAGACCGCAGACTCCGTCTGCGAGAGGGCATTTGCACAGCTCGCCATGAGCAGCGCCCCTGTGGCGACCGTCATCAGCTGGATCACTACGCCTCGCCTCACCATGGCTGGCTTCCCCGCGCTCCCTCATCGTTGCTTCGGTCGGTAACCCGACCTTGGTCATATCATACTACCCGCTCGGCACGAAAACCATGCCGGGTAGACCGCCACCCGAGTGACGGACATACATTGACTGATGTCCCATGTAGGGGTATTCTCCATCCCCGACGACCCGTTCATCATGAGGCTTGTATGTCCTTGCACGACCGTTTGACCGAAGACCTGAAACTGGCCATGAAGGCCCGCGACCAATTGCGGATGGATGTGATCCGCATGATCAAGGCTGCTGTGATGAACAAGGAGATGGAGATCAAGAAGGATCTCGATGATGCCGAAATGAGCCGCGTCATGACGACCATGATCAAGCAGCGACGGGAATCGGTCGAACAGTTTGAGAAAGGTAATCGAGCAGAACTCGCCGCAAAAGAGCGACAGGAGATCACCATTCTGGAATCCTATCTCCCTCAAGCCCTCTCTCCCGATCAACTCTCCATCGTTGTGGAGGGAGTTATTCAGGAAACCGGCGCTCGATCTCTGAAAGAGATGGGCGCAGTAATGAAAGCCGTGATGCTCCGTGTGGCGGGCCAGCCTGTAGACGGCAAGCAGATCAGCGACCTCGTCCGCGCCAAGCTCCAGTAGCCCCATCGGCACCTGCTATACTGAAGGATGATCGATCGCGCCGCATGCGTGAGGGTCTGACAGGAGTCAGCATGGGCATTCTCATCGTCGATGATTCCCCAGACCAGCAGGTTCTCCTTCGCGCAATTCTTGGGAAGGCCGGTCATACGGATCTTCTGAGCGCCGACTCGGCGAAGGTCGCATTTTCTTTGCTCGATATAGATGACCAGGGGCCGTCTACTCAGATCGACCTGATTCTCATGGATGTCCTGATGCCGGAGCTGGATGGAGTAGAAGCCTGTCGCCAAATCAAGAGCCGACCGCATCTTTGCGATATTCCCATCATCATGGTCACGGCCAAAAGCGATCTCTCCAACCTCCAAGCTGCCTTTGCGGCAGGAGCGAATGATTACATCACCAAACCGGTGAATAGTGTGGAACTTCTGGCGCGCGCTACTTCTGCGCTGGCCTTGAAAAAAGAAATGGACTGTCGCAAGGCGCGCGAAGGAGAGCTCCGTCGAAGCAATGATGAGCTGCAGAAAGCGCTGCGGGATGTTAAGGTCCTCAGAGGGCTCATCCCTATCTGCGCCTCTTGTAAAAAGATCCGCAATGACGGGGGGTTCTGGCAACAGTTGGAGGAATATATCGGCGAACATTCCGAAGCCGAATTCAGCCACGGCATCTGTCAGCCCTGTGTCAAAAAGCTTTATCCTGGAGTTTGCCAGGACTAGCTGCTACGATTTCTCAACCATATCGCCCGTCATCACCACTGGAGTGAGTGCACATGGGTATTTTGATCGTCGATGATTCAGCGGACGACCGGCTTTTGCTTCAGTCAATTCTTTCAGCTGCCGGCTACGACCATCTCTTGGTCGCGGACTCGGCCGCTGCCGCATTCCGTTTACTAGGGCTCGATGATGGGAAGCATAGCGCCACCTCTCGAGTCGACCTGATCCTCATGGATATCGTCATGCCGGAGATGAACGGCATCGAAGCCTGTCGCCAAATCAAGGCGGTCGAACGATTCCGTGACACGCCTATCATGATGGTCACCGTGAAGACTGATCCCGTCGATCTCCAACTTGCCTTTGCCGCCGGCGCGCTCGACTATATTGGAAAACCCATCAATAAGATCGATCTCTTGACCCGCGTTCGGTCGGTGCTGCGGCTCGTCCACGAAATCGATCGGCGGCGGGCTCGGGAGCAGGAACTGCTTGAGGTGATGCGTCAACTCCAAGAAGCGAACCAGATGCTGTTGCGCCTGTCCTCTCTTGACGGCCTCACTGGTATTACCAATCGTCGGCAATTCGACGACTTTCTGGATCAGGAATGGCGCCGTGCCGTTCGCGAATTGACGCCGCTCTCTCTCATCATGCTCGATATCGATCGGTTCAAGTCCTACAATGACGCCCTCGGTCATACGTCGGGCGATGAATGTCTCCGGCAGGTTGCGGCCGCGATTTCAGGCGCGGTCAACAGACCAGGAGACCTGGTTGCGCGGTACGGTGGAGACGAATTCGTGATCGTGCTTCCCGGTACCCGTACAGACGGAGCGGCACAGGTGGCGGAAACGCTTCGGCAACGAATCGAGGCCCTCGGTATCACGCACTCCGACGGTGTTATCACCACGATCAGCGCGGGCTTCGCCAGTATCATTCCCAGCAGAAATACTTCCCCCACCGATTTAATTAAGGCGGCGGATCAAGCCCTCTATCAAGCCAAGCAAGAAGGCCGCAATCGGGCCAAACAAGCCGGCATGCTCTCTCTCGTCCCCGACACCCGTGACTCGTGATGCCTCAGCGTTCCAACGGAACCGGCACGAGCGCACGCGCTTAAATCGAACCGACTGCTCCCAATCACAAGCGCATCCGATCAAACGATCCTAAAAGCGGGCTCGCAGGT
>DATIQH010000053.1:0-2470 GCA_035471155.1 Nitrospiraceae bacterium
GTCAATAGAATGGCGGCCATAGCCAGGTAGTGCCCGAGAAACTGGCTTCCCGCGTCGCCCATGAAAATCTTCGCCGGATACGTATTGAATCGGAGAAATCCCAGCAGCCCTCCCAGGACCGATACCATCAAGAGCACTAACAATGGTTCGTCCGCCTGGTAGGCGAGGTAGGCAATACCGGCGAAGCTGATCAGGGATAGCCCACCGGCCAAGCCGTCGAGTCCGTCGGCCAAATTCACGGCATTCGTCACGCCGACAATCATGACCAATGTGAGGGGAACGGCCACCCATGCAGGGAGCACCGCATCGTCGACGAACGGCACGGCGGTGAGTCGAACGCCCGCCAAACCGACGACGATCGCAGCAGCCAGCACTTGCCCTATGAGTTTCATTCGAGGGTTGAGGTTGACACGGTCATCCCACATCCCGAACAGGACGATGACCGCGCCGCCAAGCAAACTGGAAAGAATCAGCTGGTCTTTGGGAGCCCACAATAGGACGGCGGCAATGGTAGCGATGGCGAATGCGATCCCTCCGATCTTCGCGATCGGGGCGTCATGCGCATGGCGCTCGCGCGGAACATCGACAAACTGCCACCGCCAGGCGGAGGCGGTCAGTGCCGGGATCAATGCCATGCAGATAATCAGCGAGCCCATAAAGCTGAAAAATAACGACGTGTCCATGACTCGTCAGTCCTCAGTCAGGAATATAATGACCCAACAACGGCGTCACGAGACCGGCCATCGTCTGGAGGCGCCCATCGGCAATGTCCTCCGTTTCCCCCGCATAGACCGACGACACGAGACGCACCAATGCGCCGTCAGCCCGATGTCTGGTCAAGGAATCCCAAAAAAGAAAGAACTTTACGAGATATTCACTGGTGATCCACCGATCACGCTGCTTGAACCAGTAGTACACGATCTGCTTCTGGCCGCCCTTCTGAATCGCGACCCTATTGACATCAAGAGCCGGCGCGATTCCTGATGCAGAGTCCAAGCGCACCGTTTCAAAGGACGTGATCTCCCACCCGCCGCCCGGAATGCACTGTCTCGGCGAGTGCGACGACAGGCCTTTCTTCGGAGATTGATAGTAGGCCACGTACACATTCACCGGAGCCTGCTTACCTGCGCTGTAGTCCGCAAGCACATAGTCGTCCAATTGCAATGCGTCGAGGTACTGGCGCTCCATGACAGAGGATGCGCCCCCCCACTCGCCAAGCTGTAACGGGAAGTCGAGCAACATCTGCCGCGCGGGAGGAGGGAAATCCTGCGAGGCGACCGAGGGAGCAGCAACGCCCGCCAGTATGAGCAAGGCTCCTCCTACTAACAGAGGCGCCGGTGAAACACGCACGGCGAACGAGTGAGCGGCAAGCGGCGAGGCCGGCGCCACGGCCTCCGGAGGACCGATCAACTCTGCAAATCGTCGGCGAGATGCGCTCGACCCCACTCGAGCAAGAAGCCACATCTCCCCGCAGAGCAGACCGAGACTCGCCACGAAAAAGACCCACCCCTCGAAGAAATGGCTGAAACCTTCGGCCGCGCTGCCGCCATAGGCCTCAACCAACAAGCCGATCGCGCCGATCCGAAAGCCGTTCAGGAGAATCGAAATGGGAATGCTCGACAACACAAGCACCGCCCGCTTCCAGAGGGGTTGACGGTAGAGATAGGCGCAAAGCAACGTGAGGGCTATGAGTGGAAACAGATACCGGATTCCGCTGCAGGCTTCGACGACTTGCAGCTGAATCGGTCCCAGATCGATGACGTTGCCTTCTCGGTACGCCATGACCCCGACCAATTGCAGACACCCGATTCCTAAAGCCGACGACCATAGCTGGAGACGGCTGGACAGTTCAGCCTGGAGAAATGTCGGCAGTGGAACAGCAGCGAGTAGATACAGTAGGGGAAAGGCCAACAGGCGGATACCCGACAGTCCGATGGCACAGGTGAGCAACCCCACGATCACAACCCACAACGAGAACTGAACAATCGAATGCATGGCAGCGAACTCGCCGACGACATACACAAACAGCCCGGCCGCGACAATCGGGGTTCCCCACCATGAACCGCGCCGTTCGACAGTCTGAAGTTGCTGCCTTCGAAGCCAGATCAAATAAAGAGAAATCAGCGGAATAAACGGCCCATGGCTGTAGTTGTCATCCTCCAACCAGGTCTGCACTAAAAATCGCAGACTGTCTGCGTACAGATAGCCCAGGCTCGTCATCACGGCAGCCAGCACCACCCACAATACCCACGGACTCATGCCTGTCAGCGGACGAACCGGAGACATTACAGAAGGGGAAGGAGAGGGAGTTTCCAGGGCTGTGGGATGAGTACTCATCGAGGTCCTCTAACTGCGTCTCGTCCACACTGAGCAAGGATTACATAGGAGCTAGCCGATTTTTGGGTAACGTAGTCTATCGCTCATAGGTCTAGCGATGGCATCGCCAATCTCAAGTTTGTGTTAACTGCAT
>DATIQH010000054.1:0-3335 GCA_035471155.1 Nitrospiraceae bacterium
GCTCCAACGGTCGAAACCAATAGTCTGCGACCCGTTGCAATTGATCGACATCGAATGGCTTCAACATGTAGGCCTGCGCCCCCAGGCCGATCGCGCGAACCGCCGACTCTTTAGCGCCTGACGCCGTGACCATGACAATCGGCAATTGCTGATCCAGCTTTCGAATTTCCCGAAGCACATCCAGCCCTTCCATGGAAGAAATGCCCATGTCGAGAATCATGCCCTGGAACGTCTCAGTCCGCACGGCCTCCAACGCTCGGACTCCATCAACTGCCGACTGAACACAATACCCCATGCCCCCTAAACGATCCTGTAACAGTTGACGAATATCCGGATCATCCTCGGCAACCAGAATGCGGGGCGGATCGGGAGAAGCGGGGCCGTGCGGCATCGCCATCGTAGGAAGCAACGGAATCGTGAAGGATAGTTCTGCGCCCCTCCCCGGTTCGCTCCGCGCGGCGATCGTTCCACCGTGCAACTCCACCAATGTCCGCACGATCGACAGACCCAAACCCAGCCCTTTTATTCCACTACGGACCTGTTTGGCTCGAAAGAACGGGTCGAATATATGATCGAGAAACTCAGGAAAAATACCCGGCCCGGTATCGAGCACGGAGACCCCGGCCAGCGCCTGGTTATCCTGTCTCACCGTTACCTTGATGTTGCCACCCTCCGGGGTAAATTTCACCGCATTCTGAACCAGGTTCATGACGATCTGTATCAGGCGGTCGCGATCCGCCCAGACTACCAGTGCGGTTGGAGGACCGATCACTTCCACTGTCTGATGTTTGGCCTGAGCCAATAGGCGTAATTGCTCGACCGCATCCGCCACACAATGCCCCAGATCAACCTCGCCCGGAACGAGATCCAATCTTCCGGATTGAATCCTCGTGCGATCCAACAAGTCCTCGATCATGCGGATCAACCGGTTGGAATTATCCAGCACCCGGGACACATAGCGCTGTTGTTTCTCATTGAGCGGCCCCGTCAATCCATCGAGGAGGTTTTGCAAGAACCCCTTGATGGAGGTCAACGGCGTTTTGAGCTCGTGTGACACATGCGAGAGAAATTGCGACCGCAAACGATCCGCCTGTTCCAATTCCGCCGTGCGTTCACGCACTTTGGCTTCGAGTCCCACATTCAACGCTTCAATTTGTTCGTAGGCGGAGACGTTATCCAGCGCGATGGCGACTTGATGGGCCACCGTGATCATCAACTCGAGATCGTCTTGCGTCAGACTGTGCGCCTGTATTCGATCGACCATCAGGCTTCCAAAAATCCGGTCTTTGATCTTCAACGGAACGGCGATCCAAGACTTGGTCTGGGCCAGCAGAGCGAGCTGCTGGTTCAAGGGATGGATACGGTCCCATACCGCTCTCACATCCCCAACCAACAACGGCTGGCCCTGGAGCAGCACGATCCCTTCCGGGCTCATCGGATCGGTGACGGGAATTTCACAGGCTCGTGCAAACGCCTGGATCTCGGGCGAGACACCGAAGGCCCGCACATCTCCGACGACTTGACGGACCGGATCGTAGAAGGAAATCATCGCCCGGTCGTAATGTAAATCGCTGGTCAATGCCTCCAACACTTTCTGCATCAACGCCTCACGATCCAGCGTCGAGCTGAACAGCAATCCCGCTCGGTGAAGGGCCGTCAGCTGAGTCACTTTTCTGCGCAGTTCGACGCGGATCTGCTCCTGCGCCAAATACGCTTCCCGCAATTCCTCATGCCGAGACTCCACAAAGATAATCTGCTCCTGAATCAACGCCTCGCGTTGCTGGCTCTCGAGCCGAAGATGGAGGTTGGTCAGCATGCTTGCGACGAGCATCGGCATCACGCCGAGAAGAATGACTTCGCCCCAGCTTGCCGACGGATTCATGACACGAAGTCCCGTGGCCAACGTCAGACCAGTGAGCGCGCCGAACAATAACCACCGTACGTGCCACTGCGACGGTGTGGCGCCTGGCGCTGGAAATGTTCGCGCCGTTTCCCCTTCTCCATCTCCCGCACTGGCTTTGAGAGGAGTCTCCGTGGATAAATGGGCTATCGGGGGTCGATCTTCCAATGGCCGGCCCCCTTGTGCTCCTGCCACAACCTGCCAGACCCTGTGGAGCCATATCCCCTCTCCCTGCCAACGAATAGCCCATTGGCACCACTCGTCGTCATTCGCCACACAGGAAAGGTCAGTCAGTGTGGCCGGCGGTAGGCCATGGACACGGGCCGGCACCGCCGCCATGATGCCTTGAGCAGCCTGACACATCAGATGAGCGCACCGCCGTCGGTACGGGCCAAACTGACGAAGTGTCCGGTCGGAAAACTTCATCGCCAAGGTTGCGGACACCGGCGTGACCTCGACGACTCGAAATTCGACCGAGCCGGAGGCAAACTTGTTCCCAAAGTAAGGAAACATCCCGTAAATCTGCGACAGTGAAAACGGGCGGGCCAACACCTGCATAATCGAAGACGCCTTTTCCATTCCGCCCCGAAACACAAATCGAGGATCGCCGGACATGCGCTCGCAGAACTCATAGACATAGGCCGTAAACTCGTACGTATAACTGTTCCACGCATTCTTCAAAAAATCCGGCGTCACATGATAAACCGGATCTTTGATACGCTGATTCAAGAGAACGCACAGCTCCTCCACCGCTTGCCTCCCGGCTACAGCGCCCCGTTCACGAGCCAGGAACTTCTCGAGGTAGACGACGATTGCTCGAATGCTCATGCCGCTCAGGTCTCGGATTGTATGTCCTTGCACATCCAATCCGAACGGGCGGAACTCCATCATCTCCCGCTCAAGAATCGTGCGGTTTTTTGGCAAGAGTCCACAAGCGGCGTGCATGGTGAGGTCGGTCTCGTCCGTCATATGGGTGTTGTTGTGGCGCTTTGTTGGGTCATAATTCTACGGATGGCAAAATCTTCCGGCGTTCTCGATATGAAGAAGGTGGGATTAACCGTAGCCCATCACATTTCCTGTCACTTGCAACGCCTGCACCATCAAGGGTTCTGGCGAATCGGTCGCACTTCTTTGCGTGACACATCTCCACTGAGTACAAGCGGCCCATTTGCGAGGCGGCCAAGTATACATAGGCTACCTATTGCTTTTCAATACAAACTAACTGATTCTTGCGATTCGTGATGTCATGACATTTCGACTGAACGCTCTACGAGATGTGCAGGGAAGAGGGGTAAGAATATTGCGTGAGAGCGGGAAGAACGCGCGAGAGCTTAGAACGAGTGCGCCGCTACTTTAATACTTCTCGAGAGTCCAGGATCGCCAAGCCATTTTGGCGCGGTAGAAGCTCGATGGTCGGCATGTATGGCACAGGAAA
>DATIQH010000055.1:0-1688 GCA_035471155.1 Nitrospiraceae bacterium
AATCGGCGGAGCAGGGAAGCCGTATAACTGGAGCACCCAGGAAATCGGTGGAAGACGAGAGGGTCTCGGAGGGGCTCATAGTAGCGGTGAAGCGGAGTAATGTTCGTGGAGCGAAGGAGCCCTGCTGTTTGTAATAGCTCCAACAAAACGGGAGGCAGGGGTGAGATGACAAAAGCACCCATCAGTTTGCAGGACCTGAGAAGGAGCCTATACGTCAAGGCGAAGGCTGAACCCGCCTGGCGTTTCTGGGGATTGTACGTCCATGTTTGCAAGATGGAGACGCTGCAGGAGGCCTACCGGATGGCAAAAGAAAACGACGGGGCGCCGGGAATTGACGGGGTCACGTTCGAAACCATTGAGGAAGGCGGAGTGGAGGGTTTTCTGAGGCAAATCAGGGATGAACTAATCGCAAACACGTATCGGCCCATGCTGGCGCGGAAGAAGGAAATTCCCAAGGACGGGGGCAAGAAAGTCCGCGTGCTTTCGATTCCTTCAATCCGTGATCGCGTGGTTCAGGGGGCACTCAAGCTCATCCTGGAGCCGATCTTCGAGGCTGATTTCCAATCGGGGTCGTATGGATACCGACCGAAACGGACAGCGCATCAAGCGGTTAACCGAGTGGCTCAGGCAATCGTGGAGAGTAAGACGCAAATCATCGATCTCGATCTTCGCGCCTACTTCGATAACGTTCAGCATTATCTGCTGTTAGAGAAGGTGGCGCGACGGGTAGGGGACGATGCGGTCATGCATTTGCTCAAGATGATGCTGAAGGCGACGGGGAAAAAGGGCGTTCCGCAAGGCGGGGTGATTTCGCCATTGCTCAGTAACCTCTACCTCACCGAGGTGGATCGGATGCTGGAAAAGGCGATCGACACCACGCGCTACGGCAAATACACCTCCATCCAATATGCAAGATTTGCGGATGACCTGGTGATATTGATCGACGCTCATCCGCGGCATGACTGGCTGATCAAGGCGGTGAACAGGCGACTGCGAGAAGAACTGGCTAAACTGCGAGTTGAGATCAACGAGGAGAAAAGCCGCGTCGCTGACCTCGCACAGGGGGACAGCTTTGGATTCCTGGGTTTTGAGTTTCGCCGCATTCTGAGTCTTAAGGGAGTGTGGCGGCCCAATTATACGCCGAAGCTCAAGAAGCGGACCGCGCTGTTGGGGAAGCTCAGGGATGTGTTCCGACGGTTTGTCAGCCAACCGGTAGGACGTGTGGTCGAATTGATCAACCCAATCCTACGGGGGTGGGTGAACTACTTTGCGGTGGGTCACTCGAGCCGATGCTTTTCGTTTGTCAAAGACTGGGTAGAGAAGAAGGTCAGGCGGCATTTGATGCGTGCCCGGAAGCGGAAGGGCTTCGGCTGGCAGAGATGGAGTAGGCAATGGCTGTATGGCGAACTCGGGCTGTTCAACGGTTATCGGGTGCGTCGGCCGGAGCCGAAAGTCCAACTGGCACGATAGGTCCCATAAACCTTGACAGGAAGCAAGCAGGAAAGCCCAGTGCGGGAAATCCGCACGCTGGGTTTGACGTGGCGGGGGCTGGAAACGTGGCATGGTCGAGATCTTGTGACACCCGCAGACGAAAGGGCGGGCCAACAGGGAACACAAACATCGGCCTAAACCGGCGCGCCAGTTCTCGACCCTACTGAAAGGGGGTTACATGGAAACGGGCTCGCTCA
>DATIQH010000056.1:0-1750 GCA_035471155.1 Nitrospiraceae bacterium
CGAGTCATCGGAGTGCCGGGTCCACAGGGCATCCAACTGATCACGCCCACCGCCGATGTGGTCAGCGGCGGACTGGCGGCACGGTGGGAAATCGACGTGTTCGGCAGCAGACATCTTGAAGCGGAGGCTGCCGTCGCGAAGTCGGCGGGAACCGGAGAGACCCAGCGCGCAGTGCAAGTGGGATTACTGGCTCAGGTGGCGACGAATTATCTGGAACTGCGCGGGGTACAGCAACGTACCAACATCCTGCTGGAGAACATTGAGGTTCAGCGAGAACGCTTGAGAGCCGTGCAAACGTTCTATAAAGCTGGCCTGGTGAATGACATGGATGTGGCCCGTCAAGAGACGCTCCTGCACAGCACGGAAGGTACACTGCCAGTCCTGACAAGCACGGCGAAAAACTTGATCCATCGACTCAGTGTACTGCTGGGAGAAACCCCAGCGAGCTTGGAAGAGCGGTTGAGTCATTCCATGCCGCTGCCTGCAACCCTGCCGAGTATCCCCAGGCTCCTGCCTTCGAGTTTGCTGGAGCAGAGGCCGGATCTGCGGCTTGCACAGACAGAGGTCAATGCGGCAGCCGCCAGCCTCGGTGCGGCGCGAGCGGATTTGTATCCGAAATTCGTCCTGTCGGCGAGTGGCGGGTTCGGTGCACTGTCGGTCGGCGGATTTCCGAGTCTGGCAGAAAGCGTGTATGCGCTGGGGTCGGGTCTCACGGCACCGATATTCAATGCTGGTCGCATAAAAGCTCATATCACTGCGGCGGATGCGCGGCTCGATCACGTCGCGGCCAACTATGAGAAGACCTTTCTTCTCGCCTTGGAGGACACGGAAAACGCCTACGTCGCGCATACCGCGGCCCTGGAGCGCCGCGATCAGTTGGTCCGGGCCGAGACGGCGGCGGAGCGATCCCACGCCCACGCCCACGCCTTCTACCAACGCGGAGCGGTGGACTTCCTGTCGGTACTCGACGCGCAGCGGACAAGGCTTGCAACCAGCGACGAACGCACCAAGGCCGAGACTGCGGTGCGCGTAGCCTTGGTCTCCCTCTATCGGGCCTTTGGCGGCGGCTGGTCAGGCGAACCTTCGGTGGGTCGCCCGCCGTCTTGAGGGATCTGGTTGGTCATGACTCTGAAGGCCTCACAGCGATACGGAAACGACTCGACGACAGAGAAGCCGGTTCGATGGGGAACAAACCTTAATGATGAGCGAGAAGAAAGGAAGGGTACAAGCATGGACCACATGACATTTACGACAATCTTTTCTTTGCTAACTACGATGGGGATGGTGCTGCTGATCACGTGGGGCATGAGTAACGTGGACCCACAGGGCCAACGTGAAGCGGCCCAACAACCCTTCAACTTACCAGCTCGTGGGAATAAAAGGGTGCGGCGTATCAGACACAAGATCCCGTCAGGGAAAGGAGGTACCCCATGACATGCCTACGTTGCGAGGGATTGATGGTGCATGAGAAGTTTGAAGATCTTGACGGACTCTGGTCGAGTGATCATGAGTTTACCGGATGGCGTTGCCTCAACTGTGGGGCAATTGTCGATCCCGTGATTGCTGCACACAAGCGTATCACGTCGTCCCAGAGGAACACCCTTCTTTACCAGACCCTGGCCTATCAAGCTCACCCTTTCAACCCCATTCAGGAGGAAGCACCATGCTAAGACCAAATAGATGCTCTCTCACGATCACTACCATTTCTCTGATTGCGGCTATCCTATTCGGAAGCGGCTGTGCAACCACT
>DATIQH010000057.1:0-2182 GCA_035471155.1 Nitrospiraceae bacterium
AAGCGGTCGATGCACTCTTCGACAACGGTCGTCGCGGGAGAGCGATTCGTGGACCCAACAAGCGGCCGCTCAAATCGTTGAGCGATATGCTGAAGGGAAAACAGGGGCGCTTCCGCCAGAATCTGCTCGGGAAACGGGTCGATTACTCTGGTCGAACTGTCATCGTTGTGGGGCCGGAGCTTCGGCTTCATCAATGCGGATTGCCCAAGAAGATGGCGCTCGAACTGTTCAAGCCCTTTATCTTCCACAAGCTGGAGGAGCGCGGCGCGGCGACCACAATCAAGAGCGCCAAACGCTTGGTCGAAAAAGAACGTCCGGAAGTGTGGGATGTGCTCGACGAGGTAATTCGCGAACATCCCGTGCTGTTGAACCGTGCGCCGACGTTGCACCGTCTCGGGATTCAAGCGTTCGACCCTGTGTTGGTCGAAGGCAAGGCAATTCGATTGCACCCGCTGGTCTGCGCCGCGTTCAACGCCGACTTCGACGGCGACCAGATGGCGGTCCACGTTCCGCTGTCGGTTGAAGCGCAGGTCGAAGCGCGTGTGCTGCTGATGTCGATCAATAACATTCTCTCGCCTGCCAACGGCAAACCGATTGCCGTGCCATCACAGGATATGGTGCTCGGCTGTTATTGGCTGACTAAGGAGCGCGCAGGGTGCAAAGGAGAAGGGAAAGTATTCGGCTCACCGGAAGAAGTGCGGATTGCGTTCGATTCGCGAGAATTGGACGTCCATGCGCGAATCAAGGTGCGAATCGAAGGGAGTCTCGTTCAGACCACTGTGGGGCGAGTCCTCCTGTCTGATGTGCTCCCTCCGGGGTTGCCGTTCGCTAATGCGAATAAACTCATGACCAAGAAGGAAATGACCAAGCTCATCGATGCCGTCTATCGCCAGTGCGGCCATCGTGAAACTGTCACGTTTCTCGACAAGGTCAAGGACACGGGGTTCGAGTATGCCACGCGTGCCGGCATCTCGATCTGTATCGACAACATGCATATCCCGACTAAGAAGCAAGAATTGCTGGGGAAGGCTCAACAAGAGGTCACGGAGATCGAACGTCAGTATGCCGAGGGATTGATCACCAACGGCGAACGCTATAACAAAGTGATCGACATCTGGGCGCATGTGACTGAGCAGATCGCCAATGAAATGATGAAGGAGTTGGGCGCGGGTGGGGATCCAACCAAGGCTGAGTCTTTCAATCCGATCTTTATGATGGCGGATTCCGGCGCTCGCGGGAGCTCACAGCAGATCCGTCAGTTGGGCGGCATGCGCGGTTTGATGGCGAAACCGTCCGGTGAGATCATCGAGACGCCGATTACCGCCAACTTCCGCGAAGGGCTAACGGTGTTGCAATACTTCATTTCGACGCACGGCGCCCGCAAGGGGTTGGCCGATACGGCGTTGAAGACGGCAAACTCCGGCTATCTGACGCGTCGGTTGGTCGATATCGCGCAGGATGTGATTATCAACGAAATCGACTGCGGTACCACCGACGGCATCATTGTGAGCGCATTGGTCGAAGGAGGCGAAATCATTCAGCCGATCGAAGAGCGTGTATTGGGGAGGCTGGCGGCGGAGGATATTCGTGACCCTGTCACGGGTGAAGTCATCGTTTCCTTCAATGAAGAGATCGACGAGGATCGCACGAAGGCGATCGTGGAAGCGGCGGTCGACCACGTCAAGATTCGTTCGGTGTTGACCTGTCAGTCTCGCCGCGGAGTTTGTCGATCCTGTTATGGGCGCGACTTGGCCCGCGGACGGTTGGTTGAAAAGGGGGAGCCTGTCGGTGTCATTGCGGCGCAATCGATCGGCGAGCCTGGAACCCAGCTGACCATGCGGACATTCCATATCGGCGGAACGGCGAGCAAAGTGGTTGAGCAGACGGTGACCGAATCCAAGCATGCCGGCACGATCAAGTTCATGAGTTTCGATGCCAAGAAGAATGCCGACTTTCCGAACCCCGGAATTGCGGTTCAGAATAAAGAGGGTGAATGGGTTGTCATGAATCGGAATGCCAAGATTGCCATTGTCGATGAGACAGGGCGTGAGCGCGAGAAGTACGGAGTCGTCTACGGCGCCAAGATCAAGGTGAAAAACGGGGGCCGTGTTGAGGTGGGGCAGAAATTGGTCGAGTGGGATCCCTACTCGCTGACCATTCTTACCGAGGTAGGAGGCAAGGT
>DATIQH010000058.1:0-4550 GCA_035471155.1 Nitrospiraceae bacterium
CGCGATGCAGAGGTGCCCGGTTTCCGCGAACGTGATCGCGGCTTCCATCGTTTCTGTGTCCCGGACTTCGCCGATCAGAATCACATCCGGCGCCTGCCGGAGCGTATTCTTGAGCGCATTTTGAAATGAGAGTGTGTCGAAGCCGACTTCTCTCTGTGTGATGAGCGATTGCTTATGGTTGTGAACGAACTCGATCGGATCCTCCACCGTCACGATATGGCCGGGGTGGATGGTATTTCGATGATCGACCATGGCTGCGAGGGTGGTGGATTTTCCAGAGCCGGTCGCTCCGACCACCAGCACCAGCCCGCGCTTCGTCATGGCGATGTCTTTGATAATCGGAGGCAGCCCTAGCTGTTCGACGGTCTGGATCTCGGCTTTGATATGTCGGAAAACCAAGCCGACGTTCCCTCGCTGCCGAAAAATATTGACACGGAAACGGCCCAATTCCTTGTAGTAAAGGGCCAGGTTCATTTCCATTTTTTCCTCGAACTCTCCGCGCTGTTGACCGCGCATGAGCGCGAGCGCGAGGGCTTCGAGTTGTTCGTTGGTAAATGGCGGCGCGGAGGTTTGTTGTGTCGAGCCGTGGACGCGATAGGCGGGAGGCGAATCGACGGTCAGATACAGGTCGGAGGCTTCTTGATCCACCATGACTTTCAAGAGACTGCGAACATCCATCGCTACCCCCGTTTGCTCCTGACAGGTGTTCTAGGCCGCGCCGCCTATTGCGGTTCCAAACAAATTGGGACTCATGCTGCGCGATTGAGCTTCGCCCTTTGTGACCACTCCACGGGTTGCCAACTCGAATAGCGCCATGTCCATCGTTTGCATACCGTCTTTTTGGCTGGCTTGCATGATCCCGGGAATCTGGTGCAACTTGCCTTCTCGGATGAGATTCCTGACCGCGGTCGTGGCGACCATGATTTCGAGGGCAGCGACACGCCCGCCTGCTTTTTTCTTCAGCAGGGTTTGGGTGATGACCCCTTCCAAGGCTTCTGAGAGCTGTGCGCGAATCTGGGACTGCTGGTTTGGAGGAAAGGCATCGATGATGCGGTCAATGGTTTTTGGCGCGCTGGAAGTGTGGAGTGTCGCAAAGACCAAGTGACCCGTTTCTGCGGCAGTCAACGCGAGCTGGATGGTCTCCAGGTCGCGCATTTCACCGACGAGGATGATGTCCGGATCTTCACGGAGAGAGGCCCTCAGCGCGTTCGCGAACGAAAGGGTATGGACGCCCATCTCCCGCTGATTCACAAGGCATTTTTTGGTCTTATGGATGAATTCGATCGGGTCTTCGATCGTGATGATATGACCTTCGAACGTGCTGTTCAAATAATCGACCATGGCGGCCAGCGTCGTTGATTTGCCGGACCCGGTAGGGCCTGTCACAAGGATCAGCCCCTTTTCCCGATCGCAGAGCTGCCGCACGATCGGAGGCATGCCGAGCTTTTCCATCGGAATGATCGTGGTGGGAATGTTCCGGAACACGGCGCCGAGCCCACGGCTTTGGACGAAGACATTGACGCGGAATCGGGCGATGTCGCCCAGCTCAAAGGAGAAGTCGCACTCACGTTTTTCCTCGAAGTTCTTCCGCTGGGTATCGCTCATCATGTCATAGATCAGCGCGTGCGTTTCTTCTGTGGTCAGTGCGGGATGGTCCAGTTTCTTGAGATCGCCGTTCATCCGGATCATCGGTGGCTCGCCGGCGCTGATGTGACAATCCGACGCGCCCTCCTTTGCCGTGAAGGTCAGGAGTTTCGAAATATCCATGAAGGGGACTCCTCGGTAAGAAAGAATAGTGCGATGACGATAGTCTGTCAGATCTTAATGCTACCGGAGAGCATCATGCCACAGGAGGATGAGAAAGCAAGAAAATAGCCGGAAGCGACTGCGTGGACTCTGTTGGTCGTTCAAACGGAAATCAAGGAAGCCGTCGATCAGATCAGTCCCACCGACTGCCCTGCGCGTTGGAAGGCGGCAAGGGCCTGATCGATCTGGCTGGGTGTGTGCTCGGACGTCACCGTGACGCGGATGCGGCTGGTAGCGTCCGGGACAGTAGGAGGGCGAATCGCCGGGGCATACAGGCCTTCTGTGAGCAGGTATTCGGCAAATGCGAGTGCGGTTTCGGCGTTGCCGACGAGGATCGGCATGATCGGGCTGACGCTGGGGGACAGACTGAATCCCAATTGGGTCAATCCTGAGAACAGCCGTTCACGGTTGGCCCATAAACGCGCGCGTCGCTCCGGTTCCCGCTGCACGACTCGTAACGCTGCTGTGACGGCGGCAGCCGAACTCGGTGGGGGCGCTGTGGTGAAGAGAAAGGACCGGCTCGTGTTCATGAGATAGCGGATCAAGGTCGAGGACCCGGCAAGGTACGCGCCGCTGCTGCCGAAGGCCTTGCCCAAGGTTCCCATCTGAAACGGGATCTGTGTATCGAGGCCGAAATGTTCAGCTGTCCCTCGTCCGTGTGGCCCCATGACCCCCGTGCCGTGGGCGTCATCGATATAGAGGTCGGCCTCATAGTCCTTGGCCAGCCGACAGAGTTCCGGCAGCGGCGCGAGGTCTCCGTCCATACTAAACAGACCGTCGGTCACAATGAGGGTACGGCGTGTCCGGCGATTCTTGGCCAGCAGGGACTGTAGATGATCGGTATCGTTGTGGCGATAGATGCGAAAGTCAGCGGCGCTGAGACGGCAACCGTCGATCAGACTGGCATGGCAGAGGCGATCGGCCAGGATCAATCCGCCTTGTTCAACCAAGGCAGGAATGATTCCAATATTTGCAAGGTAACCGGAGCTAAAGGTCAACGCGGCCTCGGTTCCTTTGAACTGTGCTAGAGCGGATTCTAGTTCTTGATGCGGCGGCAGCGATCCCGAGATTAACCGAGAGGCGCCGGCTCCGGCCCCAAACCGTTGTGTCGCCTCGATGGCGGACTGAATCACTTCCGGGTGGTTGGCCAACCCCAAATAGTCGTTCGATGCGAGCAGGAGGATCTGGCGTCCTGCCACTTCAACGACCGGGCCGACACAGGAATGAAGCGGAGTGAGGCGTCTAGTCAGATGTCGCGCAGCCAATTCTTCGAGTCGTTTCTCAAACATGCGACGCAGTTTCTCTTTGAAGATGGGACATGATGGGAATTCTCAGGACCAACAAGCAGCTGCTCATTGACAAAATCGTGATATCCTGAGTATAAGGCGAGCATACAACGTGAGGAAACAAGTCTCTACTCTCTCCCACAAATCCCATCCATGAGCTACCGTATCAAGGTTCCGGCCAAAACGCTTCCTGTCGATGAAGCTCACATGATGAGCTGGCTTGACCAGCATACGTTACATGGGTCACAGGGGCTTCGACGTTCCTTATTGGTCGGCGTAGGCGTGGTCGTGCTTGCTGCTGCCGTGATCGGAGGAGTGTATTATGTCGACCGCCAGGCTGCGCAGAAAGCCCAAGATCTTGAACAAGAGGCGATGCGATTTCTAACCTCTCCTGCTGCCAACGATCCTCAAAAGGCCGAGCACGCACTCAAGGAAGCGATCGCCAAGTATCGGCAAATCGTCGATCAATATCCACGAACCTCCACGGCGCCGCTTGCCTTGTATCATTTGGGAAATACATTGGTCCAGGCCAATGATTTGGGTGCAGCCATTGAGGCCTATCAGCAATTTCTCACATTATATAGTTCAAATCCCTCAATGGTTGGGTTGGTGCAACAACGCCTGGCCTATGTGTATTTGCATAAGGGAGATCGGGACCAGGCCGTGAAGGCGTTCACCCGCATCTTGGAGACTCCCGGTACGTTGAACCGTGACCAAGCGTTATTTGAGCTGGCGCGGTTGGAAGAATCTCAATCGCGTCCTGAGGGCGCCTTGGCTCGCTATCAGGAACTGATCAAGACCTACCCAAACTCCCCCTTCACCAGTGAAGCGACGATTCGGACCAAGATCTTGGATGTCAAGAAATCACAAGAAGCAACACCCGCTTCGACATTGACAGATCCGGCAATTACTCCGTCACAAAAAATTCCCCTAGCTCCTCCCTCTCCAGCAGGGAAGAAAACCCCCTAACAGGATGCTGCAAAAGTTCGCCAGCATCGTTCCGGTATCGTTCGGAAATAGTTTTTCTGGAGCCTGCTAGATCGTCAGGCTTCGGCCCGCATTCGGCTCTGAGCTTGATTCATTCTTGTGGATTGGTGGAACGGGAAACCGTGCTTAGCGGCTGATAACGAGAAAGTCGCCCGGTCGAATCGTGGGACTTGAGAGGCTGTTCTTTGTCTTGAGCGTGTTGACGGGGATGCGAAACCGTTTCGACACTTTTCCTAGCGTGTCTCCCACGCGGACTTTATACCAGCGAGAGGGGCCGGCGGTGGCAAACTGAGCCTTAGCCCGCAGTGGTGGGAACTTGTAAGTCGGGATGCGGTCGAGCAGCTGTTCCACTTTCGCTTTCGTTCCCACTGGAACTTTCAGGTGGTAGATCTCATCACCGGGCGGGGTCGCATCTCGCCGGAGCTCATGATTTAAGAGCCGGAGTTCTTCATAGGAAATGCCGGTGGCATT
>DATIQH010000059.1:0-2655 GCA_035471155.1 Nitrospiraceae bacterium
CATGACCATCTTCCCGCACTCGAAGGCTACGTCGTCCTTTCGCTGATCCATGGCGGGCACTCCGTTCCGTCCCATCGGCGAGATGCCGAGGAACTCGAACGCGATCGCCATGGTGTTGGCCGTGAACTGACCGCCGCAGGCGCCAGGACCCGGGCAAGCATGGTCTTCAAGATCTTTAAGTTCGGCAGAAGTCATCTTGCCTGTCGCGTGTTTCCCGACGGCCTCGAACACATCTTGAATGGTGACGTCATGGCCTTGGAACTGGCCCGGCATGATCGATCCGCCGTAGAGCATCACCGACGGCAGGTTCAAGCGAGCGAGGGCCATTACGGTGCCGGGAATGGTCTTGTCGCAGCCGGATAATGCGACCACACCGTCAAACAGGTGCCCGCGAGCCACGAGCTCGATCGAATCGGCAATCACCTCACGGCTGATCAACGACGCCTTCATCCCCTCGGTCCCCATCGAAATACCGTCGGACACTGCGATGGTGTTGTACTCAATGGGAGTGCCGCCCGCGGCTCTGATGCCGGCCTTCACGCGCTCCGACAATCGTCGCAGGTGAAAGTTGCAGGGCATGACTTCGATCCAGGTGTTCGCAACGCCGATAATCGGGCGAGACAAGTCCTCATCGGTGAATCCAACGGCTTTTAACATCGCGCGAGCCGGGGCCCGATCGGGGCCGAGCAGCAAATCATGGCTTTTGAGTTTTAACTCTTTCGGCATAACGTCCTTCTTGTGCACGGCTGAAAACACCCGCTCGCGTCGTTTTTAGTTGTTTGCACCCTCGGCGCACAGTTCTTTTCTAGCCGCTTGACGGCAAGCTCACGCTTGATGGAAGCGCAGGTTGTGCAGCATGCCGCCTTTATGTGGATTATCTTTCATTGGCCCGCCGTGAGGACTGCCATGAGGATTGCCATAACCTTTGCCGGCATCCTTATGCTGCTGCATCACTTTGTCATGCTCGCTCTTTTCCTTGGCGCGCTGTTCCGGAGTCAGCAGGGCGTACACATCCCGGCGCGCCTTGATGGAGACCATGCGTAAGCCGACTTGCAGATCTGCGCTCTGTTTCAACTTGGCTTCGATCGTCCCCAGATCGAACTTCTCTTCATCGATAAGGGCTTTCAACTCGCGCTCTGCAACTTGAATATCGGCCTCGGTCTTGATACGGATTTTGTCCAGGTTGAGTTGCATCTCTTTGAGCTTGGTGACTTGCTCCGAAGTGAGCCCGATGTCTTGTTCGTGCTTGAGGAGATGCCGGATCAGGTGCCCGGTGCTGTTGTGCATCATCCCTGAGCCATGTCCGCCCATTGAACTATGACCGCTGCTTCCGTGTCCTTCTTTGCCGTAGTAACCTGGTTCATTGGCCCAGGCCGTAGACATCCCAATGGTCAGCGCGAATATCGATGCAATGCCCAGCGTCACGATGGTTGGTCTTCTCTGCTTCATGCCTGCCTCCTTAGATTGACTGAATGAAGACGTCTGATTCCACGATGTGAGTCCATGAAACAAGAATGCTATCGCAAGTGTAGCTTGCAGTAACTCCATCACGCAGGTGGCTATTTTCTCCACCAGCGGATTCATATGCTTGGCCTCTGAGATTCCAAACCAAGTGGACGTAGCTTGCCAGATCAACCAATGCAACGCAAGCCAACAGCACAACTTTTCGGCTCAGAGACGCTGTTAAGGTCAACGGGGGGCGTTTATTGAGTTCTGACGGAGGTGCTCACTGAGGACTGGATATCGGATTATCCGATGCCGACACTTACGCAAGAAACACGCACAAAAACATACCCTCTCAAGCCCTCAATCCTCCGCGCCATTTCGCAGTGAGTTTCATAGTGGTCGGGTAGCTTTTGAGTCGTGGATAAGCCCCGCAGCCGCCATGACACATAAAGCTGGCATGATCGGTAGCCGAAACCGGCTGTAGGCTTCCGGCCCGCTGCTTAAGACAAGCACGTACAGTACTATGAAGATCAACAGGGCCATCCCTTGGCTGTAAAATCCACTCCGTACAAAGAGCAACAGTACCCCCAGATAAAGGATGATGAGATAGGCAATGCCGTATGCCCAAGAGCCGAAGGCCATGGTCCAATGACCGGGTGAAAAGCCTGAAAAGTCTCCTCTGAGTAGTGACGACCGCAAGGCCACATTATCCAGTCCAAAGAGATGCGACAGATTCGATGGTCCGAAGAGGCTGGCAACCATTCCTCGTAACGAGGTCCAGAGAAAAAGAGCAGGGTGCTCCACAATGATGGCCATCGCATACTTCCCCTGACTTTCAAAGAGTCGTGCTTGGGACGACGTGCGGAGGTCGGGGGGAATTGATTGAAAATGTTCGGCGGCAAGACGCTGCTGGGCATCTTCGAGGCTAAGCTTGTCACGGGCTGCGACGATCGCCGCAGCTTTTGCAATAAAGAGATATTGGTTCTTGGTCTGACTAAATTCTGTCGATCCCGTATGCAGATAGTTATGTAGTTGCCAACCGCCGATTAACACGATGTAGAGAGAAAAAAATGCCAGAGCCGGCTTGGCGGCGTGCCGCCATCCAATTGCTGGACGTACCATCAGGAAGAAAATGAATGGCAATATGAATCCAAGATAGTAGCTCGTCGGCCGTATATAGGTCGACAGTGCGAGACAGATGCTGGCTCC
>DATIQH010000060.1:0-14106 GCA_035471155.1 Nitrospiraceae bacterium
ATGTGGCAGGGCGTCGGTGGCGGCGCGCCTGCTTTAGCCACATCAAACGGCTTTGGCGCAAACATGGCCCCAAAAATGCTCACGACAAGGTCGAACGTATGATCCGTTAGCTCGTGCACATTGCACGCATCGCCTTCCTGAAACCTGCAGTTCGTGAGGCCCTGCTCCTGGACGCGTTTGTTCCCAGCCTCCACCAGGTTTCTTGCGATATCCACGCCAAACACATCCGCTCCGAGTCTCGCCTCCGGCAATGCCGTCGTCCCGTCGCCGCATCCGAGGTCCAACACTTTCATCCCTTGTGTGATTCCGAGTCCCTTGACGAGGGCCTCTCCGCTCTCTCTCATGCTCTCCGCAATGCGGGTAAAATCGCCTTTTTCCCAAAGTGCTTTGCTTGGATTCATGGGGATATACCTCTCTTTCGATCACGAAAACTGCGATGTGTGGGATGTCTGCACTGGCGATAGGGTAGCTCCCCATCTCATCGCCGTACGAATCATATATATATGAAGAGAGTGAGATATTCTACTTTTCCAGGCAGGCCTAGTCTATCGCTGTGTGAAGAAGATGAGCGGTAAGGGGAGTGAGGCGGAGGACCAGGACCGCCACGCGTCGCGAAATGATTATCGAGATAGTTTCACGTTAGAAATTCAGAATACCCCCGTTTATCTGTTCTTGGAAAAGTAGCCTGTCCCATTTTCTTTTCCCTAATTGGAGCAAGAGGAGCGCGTCTACATGGGCTCAATGGTATACTCGGTGACGGAGTTGAGAGAAGCTCGGGAGAAGATCCAACTACCTTGCCCATAACGTGAGAGGACAACCTGGGTCATGCCACGAATCGAGCCCCAGAAACCGGATCAGACGTTCAACCGGAGCCGTGAGCGTCAAAGGGAAGTATTGGCCTACCTAAAAGAACATGGTCCCCAACCGTACGATGCACTGTCCGTTCACTTCGACCCCAACCGTACTGCGGAAATACAAGCTGTCTTGCATGAGTTGATCCAATGGAAGTTCATTGATAAGGGCACGGATTCGTACATGACGGTTTCGATTACTGCTGCTGGTATCGCCCGGCTTGGACTCAAAGACATTTGAAAAGTCTACGGTTGACACGAATATCCGCTGGAAGCGAAAGGCTGTACAAAATGAGCAACGCAAACGATCACCATGTCGAAGCGAACCTAGAAGTTATTCGAGAATATCTGATCGGCCAATTCAAGGGGTTTGAACTTATCGACAGGCCAGATCGTCATAGCTCACATACGTTTACGGTGACGAAATCGGCAGACGAACGATACCAAGTAAAGGTTTCGTGGCCACAGCTTTCAGATAATAGCAACACCCCTGAACGAACTAAGCAGCGGCTTGTCACGGACGATGTAGCGGGTAGGATGAAGGGTAAGTCTCAGGGGGAGTATTTCTCCTGGGGAAAGTACTAAGACACTCCGAAGAGGACGGCCATCCTATCCCCTCTCACGGTGGGCTACCACTCCCTATCAGAGGGAAGAAAGATAAGGGGTCAGGCTACTTTTTTCTCGTACTTCGCGCCCAGTCTCACATCTATGCTGCGGAGACGAGGACGGGCCACGAAAGCTGAGAGAAAAGTAGCCTGTCCCTTTTTCTTCTCCCTATGCCGCTCCTGATTTAAGGGAAGACCCATTGCGCACGAGCACGATTTTGCCCGTAACGCCTCCTGTGCCGAGCAACTCGTGCGCCTGTCTTGCCTCGGCAAGAGGAAATCGCTTTGCAATGAGCGGCTTGATCTTCTGCTGTTGAAGGAGACGGAACAGCTCGATCAAATCCTGCCGAAACAAAGCTGGTTTTAGTCTCTTGAGCCACTGGATGCTGTAAGGGACCACCCGTTTCCGGCCCGGGAGAAGCCAGCCACCGGCAATGTACAACCCGAAGATGGCGATCGCACGAAAGCGATGACGATCACCTGAACGACCTGACGCCAATCGTCCCCCACGCAGCGAACCAGTAAGGCCATAGGCCACGACCCTCCCGCCAGGACAAAGAGCCTTGCGGGAACGCCAGATATGGGTGCCACCGATGCTGTCAAAGACCACGTCTACGCCCTCACCCGTGCGGCGGTGAATTTCTTCGACGAAGTCTTGATGCTGGTAATCGATCGGGATACCGTTCAGGTCGGAAACAGCCGGTGCCCCTCGCGATGAACAAGTACCGTACATCTCCAGACCGGCGAGGCGTCCAAGCTGCAGGAGTGCCGAGCCGACTCCGCCTGCCGCTCCGTGAATCAGCACGCGCTGGCCCGGCTTGACCTTGGCGGAATGATGCAGCATCTGGTACGCCGTGACGTAGTTCAGCACGAGGCTGACCGCCTCAGCAGCGTCCAATCCGGATGGCACGGGAATCAGTTCACGTGGGGGCAGGCAGATGAACTCCGTGTACGCACCGCTGATCGGCAGCGCAGCAACGATTTGGCCCGGTTCGAGTCCAAAGACATCGTCGCCGAGCCGGTCCACCACGCCAACCAGATCCCACCCCGGCGTGAAGGGCAGGTGGGGCGTCTCGGGATGAATGCCCTCGCGCATCATGATGTCGGGCAAAGATACACCCGCGGCCAGCACTCTCACCCGCACTTCACCATTCTTCGGCTCGGGGCACTCTTCTTCAAGCACCTGAAGGGCTTCGGGCCCTCCGTAGTAACTAACGATAATGCGCGTGTGTTTCACGGACCGGTTCCTCCCGCGCCGGCCTCAACGCAGTGTAGAGCATAAACGGGGATAGTGTACTTTTTCGAAACGGTCAGGTCTATCGCTGTGGGAGGGGGGGGGGTGGTTCGGAGCAGTCTAGCTAGTGCGCGAGTCTGGCTTGTCTCACACGTTCGTCGAACCAAACAAACGAGACAGACCGAAGAAACCAGATGAACCAGATCCCCGTCACGCGCCGCGAGAGATTCTTCTTTTCTTAGGTCTTTTATCCGGACTTCAGAGAAGCCATGTCGATCGAGAAGCGGTACTTCACATCGGACTTGAGTAGTCTGTCGTAGGCTTCGTTGACCTTCTGCATGGGGATCACTTCAACATCGGCGGTGATGTTGTGCTTCCCGCAGAAATCGAGCATTTCCTGGGTTTCGGGGATACCGCCGATAGGGGAGCCGGAGAGACTGCGTCGACCCATAATCAGACTAAATGCCGGGACGGCGAGAGGTTTTTCCGGCGCACCGACGAGGGTGATGTTGCCATCACGGCGGAGGAGTTCGATGTAGGCGTTAATGTCGTGATCGGCGGAGACAGCGTCGAGGATGAAGTCGAAGCTGCCGGCCTGCTTCTTCATCTCATTGGCATGACGGGAGACGACGACTTCATCGGCCCCGAGGCGGACCGCGTCATCCTGCTTGTTGGGTGAAGTGGTGAAGACCACAACATGGGCTCCGAGCGCATGAGCAAACTTTACGGCCATGTGGCCCAACCCCCCGAGACCGACCACGCCAACCTTCTTGCCCTTGGTGATGCCCCAATGGCGCATGGGCGAGTAGGTGGTGATCCCGGCGCAGAGGAGAGGCGCGGTTCCGGCGAGATTGAGGTTGGAAGGAACGCGCAGGACAAAGCGTTCGTCGACCACCACGCTATCAGAGTAGCCACCATAGGTGACGCCTCCGAGGTGCTTGTCCGGAAAGTTGTACGTGAGAGTAAGGTTCCGGCAGAACTGCTCAAGGCCGGCCTGGCATTCGGAGCAAGTCCTGTCGGAGTCGACCATGCAGCCGACCGCGGCGAGGTCGCCGGGCTTGAACGTTGTGACTGCGGAGCCGACTTTGGTGACACGGCCGACGATTTCATGGCCCGGGACACAAGGGTAGACCGTAGGCATGACACCGCTCCACTCGTTGCGGACCTGGTGGAGATCCGAGTGGCAGATACCACAGAAAAGGATTTCGATTTGTACGTCGTGTTGAGTGGGATCGCGTCGCTCAATCGCGGTGGAGGTAAGCGATGATGTCGCACTGGCAGCGGAGTATGCCTTTGCCTTGTACATAGATGAAATAAGTATGCTCCCCAGCTGCGCTCATAGGCAAGTAGGTGGATTTGACCCTTCGACCTCGGTGTTCCGAACGCGGTGCGGTCCTAGGCTTCGCCAGAGCAATTATCTCTCCTTTGCTGGTAGTTGAGATCGAGAGGCGAGAAAGACGTCGAGCAAGACACGATCGTCCTTTTCGACTTTGAGAAATTCAACGCCGACAGTGTCTTGGTGTACCCACTTGACCGTAGCGAGACGCACTTCCACAGGCGGCTCGTCCCAGGGAAGATTCATCAAGAGTGTGAGCTTCTGGCCAGGCCGAAACAAGTGATTGATACAGAGCCGGGCCCCCTTACGTGAAACATCAAGCAAGGTTCCGTCCTCGGAGTCCTCGGTCGCACATGACCTGACAGAGGCTTCCCCGGTGACAGCGATGCGCCTGACAAAGCGACTGTAGCGCATTGACCAGACTCCTAGGGGATGTATTGTAGGCGCAGGAGAGATGTCGGCGCAAGCGACTAGTAGAGGAAATGTCCCAGTATATTGAAGGAAACCCGGCCCGTCACGCGCCGCGAAACGGTTCCTGACACCGTTTTCTTCCCCCTAGTCTTAATTCCCCCCACGGACGTATCTCCGTGTGAGCTGCGTCATTGGCTGAATGGTTCTCGACGAACGAAATTGAATCTCGACGTCCGCTCGGCGAACGGCTCCGCTCAGAGCCATCAGTTGTAACGCGGTTCGCTTCCGTTTGATTATTTCACGCTGTTTCCTCCAGCGATCAAGAAGCATGAGGGGCGTCTCCTATCTCTGTGTGCCCGATTATTCTCAGGCCAGGGTACTGCCGAAGGTTCTTCCGGTATCGTTTTGTTTACGTAACAATTGCTCATGAACGGGTATCTTTCGGGTGGCCCTTTCAGCATCTTCAAGGAATTGCACCAACAGCTTCCCGGTTTCCCGTTCAACCTCGAGATCCGCCCGTAATTCCTCCATCTGCTTCAGTGCCGAGCGAGCGGTCAGAAGTTCCTGCGTCAACTGCCGGGTTCGCTCTCGCTCTGTCTTCAGCTGAAATTCGAGTGTGCCGCCTCCTTCGGGGTGGATCGAGAGCTGATTATGTAGACCATTCGGCTTTGCCCGGACCTCTCGGTTGTCTGCAGCGAGAAGCTGCACCAACTGCACCATAAGTTTCTTCAGGGAGAAGTGAACAATCCCGGACGAAGACGGTGGGGAAGGAACTAGGATAGGCGGTCTGGTTCTATGCGAATCTGGAGGCTGGCACGGAGTTTCCGCCGCGCCAAATGAAATTCCCAAGAAGTTGTTAAGAACTGTGGGGGTTGCCGCAAGTGACCGATGTCTTCGTGTTTTCATTCTGGGGAAACTCAGAATCATTGCTTCTTCGAGTCCGCCATCATTTCTTGGAGGTCAATGCGGCATGTGCACACCCTAGCGCCAGCCAGGGACGTATCACAATAACCTTAAAGTAAGGGGCACAATCCCATGGCTTCCTGGCGATCCCCATGAACGAGCCAGTGGAGAAAATAAGGTTAAACTGCCTGAAATGTCAGAGAGAAGTGTCGATCCGGTCAGAGAGGGTACGGTCAAATTGGCAGTGTTGGGAGTCAGCCTGATCGAGGTACCCCCCTCCTGTGGTTTGGCTACCTAGGAGGGGAAGTCCGTTGACCGGCACTCCTTCTCCGCCTCCGACCCTATGAGAGGAGCAGGCCGTAAAGAGAAGCCGAGTCCCAAACACCAGCAATCGTGATAGAGAACGGTTCCATGAACCATTGTTTGAATTGACGGCGGTGAGCTGAGGACCGCGGAGCGAAACGTGGGTGCGATATTGCGAGAACGGGGGCGGACGAAGTAGGAACTGGTGAACAATGATTCCTGACACCGTTCTCTTTTTTTCGCACAGGCTCGCGTCTATGCTGCGGAGACGAGGACGGGACACGAAAGCTGGTAGAAAAGTAGCCTGTCCCCTTTTCTTCTCCCAAAAAAATCGTACTACATCATCAAGCCCTGGCCGCGTACGCATTCCATGATGTCACCTCCTTACTATGCAGCCTGCGAACCTGCGCGTTGTCGAGAGCCTAGCCGAACGGGGCTTGGGGTGGAAGACTCGAAGAAAGTATTTCGAATGAGAGAGGAGCCTTGGGACCATGCCGCAATGGCCGCGACCTCCCACAGGGTGGAGACGGTCGCTTATTCGACGGACATGCTGTCGCGTGTGGAGCGGTCGTTAGTCATCGGATTGCCGGCCTCCATTCCCGCACCCCCTGTTGCGCTCGGAAAATCTGGGCAGGGGTCATTCGTTTTCCGAGAGCATCACGAAGCTCGGCCCCTAATTTATCTCCGCGCGCTGCCCCAAGGTTGAACCACTTATAGGCCAGAATAAAATCCTGCGGTACGCCCTTCCCATGCTCATACATGAGGCCGAGGTTTGTGAACGCCATTGCATGGTTGCGAGTCGCGGCCTGACGAAACCAGTCCAAGGCCTTCTGGTAATCTTGGACACCTCCCTGTCCATTCAGATATAAAGTTCCCAGATTCGCTGCGGCCTCCACATCCCCCCGAACGGCAGCTTTCTCCCACCACTGCCGCGCTTGGAGATAGTCCTGGGGGACACCGTGCCCGCGAGCATACAGCTGGCCGAGATTGAACTGGGCGACTGGCATTCCCTGCTCAGCCAGCGGTCGCCACTCACGCAGGGCTGTGGCGTAGTCTCCTCGGTTATTGGCATCAATGCCAGCTTGAAAGTCGGCCAATGCGGGGATAGTGAAACAGACGAACGAGAGTACAAGAGCGAGGACGAGAACAGGACGCATGGACCGTTTCTCTCTGGTGACTTCGGCTAATCCGTAATGCGGTTAAGGCCCTATGACCAGACGCTGCTTCACAAGGCTAGGCCGTCCATAAAGGAGTGTCAAGGATTAGGTATCGTTTGAGTGTTGTGAAATATCAGTATTTCTGGCCACAAGGCCCTCTGACTTAACTGAGTTGAGGAAGTCACCTGCGAATCAGTAAACTCTTACCCTATGGCACTTTCTCCATTAAGACACTTTGGCCTCTCGACTTGGACCTACGAAGGCAGGCAAGGCCAGGTCGATAAGCGGCAGTACACCAAGAGCACGTTTGCCAGGGAGTGTCTGGGGGAATACTGCCAGTATCAGTTTCAGGGCGAGCCGCTATTTAGGGCCGTAGGGAACGATTCGATGTTCTACCACCCGCCCACCGCCACCCAGTTCAGAAACTATCTGACCCAGATCCTCGACCGAAGGGGAAGAGGAGAGTCGATAGTGAAATGAGGGTGACTCAATGACTGACTGGGTGAACTGAAAGGAGACTGGATATGCACCCGCTGTACCGACCTGTAGTGCTTATCATCTGGTTGTGCGCCATCATCATCGGCTTGAATGTCTTCGTGCTCTGGTGGCTCCAGACAGGCATTCCGTCTATCCATGTCGTATCTAGTCAGGCGGAACGCACGCCGATCCGTCTCGTCGAGCCCCCTGCGGAGAGGGCCCCCTGCGAACCGACCGTCGTAGAAAACGACACGCCATTAGCGGAACGCGATGCGGGTATTGCGCGACTTCAAGCCGAAATAGACCGCCTGAAGAGTACGAAGGGAGACGACGGTGCTCCGTGGCGAACCAAGGCCGAGCAGCTCGAGCAGGATCTCATGGTGCTACAAAAAGCCGCAGAACGTGTGCTGGAGATGGATGCACGGAGCTGGCAAGAAGGGAAACTGATGCTGGCGCATGCCTTGGTGAAAAAGAAGACATAACCGGGGACGAAAGATAAGGGGACAGGCTATTTTTTTCTCGTACTTCGCGCACAGTCTCAGGTCTATGCTGCGGAGACGAGGACGAGACACAAAAGCTGGCAGGAAAGTAGCCTGTCCCCTTTTCTTCCTCCGGGGCCAGCGGAATGGGTGGGAACTAACGTGATATTCAACCTTTCTCAGGACGGTGATTACACCATAGTGCTCTTTGCTCATAAGAACTGGCGTGAGGCAAACGAGTTCACTTCTCATTGCAGCATGAAATGGGCAACATTCATGTGGAGTCTCAAAGACCTCGTTGAGACCGGGAAAGGTAAACCCTCGCCTAATGATATAAAAATTGATAATTGGAATTAGGAGTGAGATTGAGGGAAACACTCTGACGAGGGAGATAAAAAGGGGGGGCTGCTTGGCGCAACTAGCGGATGGGTGTTGGCTGGGTCTGGCCGGCTGTGCACATCAGACTCGACGGAATATCGAGTTGCCCGGACGGGCGATATCCCCACGCTGTGGCGAAAACCTGGCAAGTCAGGCTTTGAAACGTCTCGCCGCTGAGATCGACACAGTGCGGGTAGTGGGCACTGCCTCGCAGTACCGTCTCTCCGCTCTCCACCGATAGACCTCGTAGACTCACATGTACATACATGAAAGAGCCGCAGTGCTGTTCGATCAGCGCCCCTTCTTTGCTTTCCTCACGCTCCAGAAACAACACAAACTCGGCTTTCATACTCTCTGCGACAGCAAGTGCCGCCTTGCGATCTGAGAAGCTGTGTGAAACCTGCGGGGTGTGGAAAGGGCCCTTCTCGGGCATCAGGATACTCGAGTAATGATGGGACCGCAGCCATTCCACGGCCGCATCGGCAAGGGGAGGATCCCCCCAGATCAGGATTCTCTGTTGGGCAGTTGGCAAGATGGTATGGGAACCGCTTGTGATCGGAAATCGGACGCCGGGCGGCGGAGCTTTCGAAGGGCATCCCTGCATAAGAAGCACGACGAAGAGAAGGCAAAGAACCGGGACAGCCAGACCGAGGGGAGGGTGTATGATGCGCATCGCAAGGATTCTATTCCTCGTTTGCCTCAGGAACCAGGGGGCTGTCAAGGCCAGAATGGACTCTCTGGAAACCATTCGTCCATCAAACGGTTCCTGCCACCGTTTGTGGTTCCGACGGAGACAATTGGATACCCGTTGAACCAGAGAGTATTAACGAGGTGCTGTGGGAAGTGGGCTGCGCCAAGGAATGATCGTGCCCTTCGCGTGGGTCGCGCGCGCTCCAGGATGGACCCCGAATACGCCGTTGAAGGCGTCCACTAGCTGCTCAGGTACAGATTTTTCAGTGACCGGCGCGTCTTCAGCGACTCCAAGAGTCGGATTCACAAGGGCGAAGGCTATGGCTGTTATTGCGGCGAATGTTCTCCACATTGATTTCCCCTCCTAGAAAGCTGTTGACCTGATAGCACCAAAGATTGCTGGTCAGTTTTCCAGTCCGGGTTTTGGGGAAGAAATCGGGAGCATTCTACTTTTTATTGACTTATACAGATCAGTGGTCGGAGTCATTTTTTCCCTCCCTCTTCGGCCGCATAATCTTTGATTGCTTCCTGAAGAAACCGGATTCTGTCTTTAAGCTCACTTTCCTCCGTTTTGAAGAGGAACAGTATCCGGCGGGTGGCCGCCTGTAGGGCCGCATGTACTTTCTCTCTTTCCTGAACAAGGCTAGAGGACTTTGTATCAAGGTCCGCTACTCTCTCTCGGAGGCCGGTCAGTTCATGCGATAACTTCGCGGCACTACTTCTCACTCCATCGATTTTCATGTTGCAATCCGCTTTCAGGTCCTGTGAAACTTTACTAAGGTCACTTTTCAGGGCATCGAATTGGAGTCTGGTCTCCGCTTTATGAGATTCAATAGACTCAGTCTGGTCAACGAAGGACTGCAGCACTTCCTGTTTGACCGTGACAAGGTCACCACTTGTTGCGCAACCTGAGACAGAGGTGGCGAGCCACAAAGCCATGAGAAGCAGAGAAGTACACAATACCTTATCCATAGCTGACCTCCGTGCGAGATTAGTAAGATGCTGCTGATTCGGCCTTTCTCGTTCCGTTGTTCATCTAATTCCGTTCTTTTTTGCTATGCCTTCCGAAGCCCGCTGTCACAACTGATTTCGCCTCACGCGTCGGCTGAGCACCCTCGCCCTCGCGCATCCACACTGTGCAACTAAAACACAGTCTTCGCCACATCAAACCCCCAATGTTGTGATGCATACACACCCCTCCTTTCTGACGATCAGTGTGGGTTGCGCGCTCACATACACGCATTGGCTATCATAAATTGTAGGTGGATTGTACATGAGCCTGCCTACCGGCGGTTTCGTTAAGGGCATGCAGGCAAACATCATACAACTTTCAACAACTTATGAGACGTGCCGCCTCGCAACACCAGTCATTTCACGGACTAATTAAAATGAGTATAATCCATAAGTTGAGATTAAAATATGATGTGAAGCATGACATAGTGCTCCGCCCGTCGTGTGCCGCTTGACAGAAGCCAGGCGCAGTAATGCTCGGGAATTTCCTAGTCGGCTCCGGGCAGTTCCACTGTTAGAGTCGTCTTATGCGAGGGAAAATCCAACTACTGAGATACCTTTGCACGCAAATCACAGACGAGTGGTCTCGACCAGAAATGCTTCTGACAGGCGAGGAGTGTGAGGTCGTGCTCTCTTGTGTTCAAGAATTGGAACTGCAGGTCCAACTCTCCCGCATGGAGCACATATGACAGGGACCCACGCCACGGATATCAACGTGATGTGGAAACAGCAAGGCGACGCCCCCTGTGAGCATCCGATTCAAGAATTCGTACGCTTGGCACGCAGTGATGATGGCGTTCTGATGGGCACCTATCACTGTCGCGAATGCAGGGAAGCGATTATTTACCTCCACAGGTCCCCGCCCTTCTCCAAAGGCGATAACACGCCGAATAGCTTTCTCCAATTATTCGCTCGATGTGTGCTTCTTGCGAAAACAGGCATGCGCATCATGTTGTTTGGCCAACTCCCACGAGGTTCGATGCCCAAGCCGGGTGAGGACAAGCACAACGTCGGTCGGCCCGCACCTGTTTGCCAAGATGCCCCAGCCCCTCAGCATCCTCAAAAGTCCCTGCACGGTTAACGGGCGCGTTTCCTTCAGTCCGGTTGTTGACCAACACATACCCGCGCTTACCGCCAGCCGCACCAACTGCACCGCCTCGCTCCTCATCTGGGATGGGAAAAGGGGACAGGCTGCTTTTTTCTCATACTTTGCGCACTGTCTCACGTCTATGCTGCGGTGACGAGGACAGGTCACGAAAGCTGGTAGAAAAGTAGCCTGTCCCCTTTTTCTTTCATGAATACCGAGTTTCCAATGGAGGAGGGGAATGCGCGACTTCCTGTTCCAGCGTCCTGACAAAAGTACGCACAATCCTACGCTCTAGGTCGGTCAGCCCATCGTGGTCTTGTGCAAATTCTGCGAGCGCTTCGCAGGCACGCACAAACGCCTGAACTTCTTCTCGTGCGGTCGTTTCTGTCGTTTCCATTCCTCTCAACTTAGCATTCCATCAGCGATGGGGGACTAGTAAGAGCCCTAGGGGGAGTCGAACGTGATGCTGCTCAACCGAGCGGGTCGATTAGTAGAAGAAAGGGGACAGTCTACTCTTTCCCTCTTACTTCGCGCACTGTCTCACGTCTATGCTGCGGAGACGAGGACGGGCCACGAAAGCTGGCAGAAAAGTAGCCTGTCCCCTTTTCTTGTTCTCTTTTTCCTTACGGTACGACAGTGATGCTGAGGCCTCCTGGAGCTGGCGGCGCTGGCGGAGTCCCGGCTGGGATGAAGACCGCAACCTTGCTTGGGCGCGACTCATGACCCTTCTCATTGTAAGCCGTGATGAAGTAGTACACTACCTGTGCCGGTGACCCGATATCCAAACTCGTTTCTTTTCCCAACGTAATGAGACGAGACGACCCAGACTTCTTTGTGCAGGGTAGGCCACTGCATCGATAGACGTGATATCCCGCCAGATCCGATTCAGTATTAGCTTCCCACGTCAATGTGGCACCCCACGCAGCACTCGACCAGAACACAATCACAGCAGCGATGGCTCGTAGGCTATTCATATGGATACTCCTCTAATGGTCTCACCAGCAACAGAGCGAACCCTTGCACGGGTCATACGCAAACTCTTGGGTCTATAGATCCGGGCAATGTTAGAGAAGGGAGTCCCACAATGGGACTAGTCAATTCTCTCGGCCACTGGTGCCGACATTCCAGATTTAGACAGGCCCACATTGGCAATTGCGGTATGGTCATTTTGCGGCCGGAGATCGTCCAACTCACGGTCGGTTCGGCATTCTGGCGCTGACATTTTGGGCAGGTCATCTCCCCCTCCTTTTCCAAGTAAACTCGGGGGGGTACGTTATCACTGGATGACAACAATGGGGAAAGAAACGGGGACATTCTACTTTGTTAGATCGGCTGGGTCTATGGGGAGTGAGGGAATCAGTCTGAGGGTGAGAGAGAGGCGTAGATCAAATCGGCCCGCCACACGCAGGAAGTGGGCTAGCGAATTAACTTGTCGTAGTCTGCGTGTGTGCCAATCCAGAACCACACGATTCCGTCCGTGGCTTCAACTCCCACCGCTCGATAATTGAGGCTCACACGAGCGGAGTAATATCACCCTACCTTTTTGAAATGCAAGGACGGATGTTGCGGGTTCGCCTTCAGGAGTACAAAAGCTTTGTCGGCCTGTTCACGCATTGGAGCGGGGAGGGCATTATAGCAGGACCAAAACTCTGGTGAGGCATGATGAATCAAAGCTTCGTGGACTGGCCGGAGGTGTGGCCACGCAGCGCCTTGTCAGCCATCGCATCGAGTTTGCCCGCGTGGACATCGGCCTCAAACTGGCGATCCCAGGCCTCGGCATCGAAGGCAGCGTACCAGGAACGGAACGCCGTAAGTTCTGCGGGAGAAAGCTTCTCAATCTGCTGTTCGATTGCTTCGACTTTGCTCATGTACCACCTTGCTTGCAAGTGTACCAGCCTGGACAGACGGTGTCAGCCTCTTCAAATGATTCCCGCCACGCGCCGCGAAATGGTTTCTTGTTTTTTTCCGTGTGCCTCATAAGTCAATACTCATGCCTGACCCCACATCTTTGTGCCAGATAAGGGGACAGGCTGCTTTTTTTCATACTTCGCACAGTCTCACGTCTATGCTGCAGAGACGAGGACGGGCCACGAAAGCTGGTAGAAAAGTAGCCTGTCCCTTTTTCTTTCTTCCTGACGCCGTTTTTTCCCCAGGCTCGACGAGGCTCGCCACAGGCAGAGGGGCGATGGTAAAATGAAATTCCCCAAAGACGGAAGGTGCTATCTGGTGGTCAATGGGGGTCTTTTCACTTCTCTTGAGAAAGGGAGAATGCCGATGAGACGATCTACAACGCAACTAGCTGTCACGCTGGCCGGAGTCCTTGCCGTAGTCGTCACCACAATGCTGCCTTTGCAACCGGTATTCGGAGGGGGTGGCGGGGCGCGGCGTGACGTTCTGCGTCAAGAAGAGCAGAACCTCAAGGACTCCCTCGAGCACGTGGAAGAAGCGGTGGACCATGGCAAACAGGGTCATGCTGAGGTACTCCTGACACATGCGGAAGCCGCGCTGCAGCATGCCCTGCAGGGAGGCAAGGATCGTCCGCATGTGGGCGAAGGGATCGCACATCTGAAAGAAGCCATTGAGCATGGAAAAGCGAGCCATGCCGACGTCGCCACGAAACACGCAGAAGCCGCTGTCATGCACCTGTCTCAGGGAAAGTTAAGATAGCAAGGTGCCAGACGCGGCAGACCTCGAGCCACTCATCGGCGAGTGCCTTGCCCTTCGTCAGTTCCTTTCGCACGCGATCGACCAATATCTCGCCGCCGCCGCCGGGGAGAGAGCCCAGGCCGGCATCTTTCAAGCGCTGGAGCACCGTATCCAGCGGCAGCTTGTTGATCTTGTGAAAGTGCCAGATCTCCGGTGGGCTGAAGGCGTGGAGGTTGACCGAGGGATATCGCGACTTGAGATCGCGAAGGAGGTCCTCGTACCACTCGAGTTTGGGCGACGGATGCATGCCGCCCTGCATGAGGACCTGGTCGCCCCCCAGGGCGATGGTCTCCTCGATCTTCTGGTAAAGCTCCTCTCGCGGCAGGACATAAGCTTCACCGTCGGTGGACTTGCGGTAGAAGGCGCAGAAGTCGCAGATCGCGGCGCAGATGTTGGTGTAGTTGATGTTGCGGTCGATGTTGAACGTGCGATAGGGCTCGGGGTGGAGCCGCATGGTGACAGCATGTGCGGCGCGGCC
>DATIQH010000061.1:0-3436 GCA_035471155.1 Nitrospiraceae bacterium
CCCCAGTCCGCGCGCCAGTTGCTGCCCGCTGCGACCCGCTGCCAGCCGGCGTCCGCCGCAAGCTCGGTCTTGGACAATTTGACCATTGGAAAACTCATAGGGATACGCCGAGTGAAATATCACGTGTTTATTCTTGTTCGCATCTTGCTGGTCGATGCCCTGGCCATTGTAGACGCCGATGCCCAACATGCCGTAGTCGCCGGACCCTTTAAGGCCGCTCTCCACCAACCGGCGGAACCGCTCGCGCACCGCGGTCGGTGCATAGTAAAGAAAGACGCCCAGACTGCGCTCATTCGGGACGCCACTAAAGGTCGCGTCATTGCGATCGAACGCCAGCCGATTCTGGCTTGACTGCAAGGTCTCGAACCCAAACGGGATCTTCGATTGCCCGGCCCGGATGCGCCACTCTTTGTTCTCTGAGAGAAACATATCCGCGTAAGCGTCTCTCAGCACCGCCGTGCCTCCCTGATCGTTATTGTTGTCATTGTTGACAAAGCCCGCGAATTCACCCTGCAAGTAGACGAACACGCGGTCGTGAGGCTGGCCGCTCACAATGAGGCGGGCGCGGCGCATAAAGAACTCGTTGTTCTTGACGATCGAGCGATCCCCCGGGGAAGTCAGGAATTCATTGTTCGGCGTGAAGTTATAGCGGAACTGTGTATAGCCCCTGACACTGATTTTTTCATACCACCGCTCGCGGATGGGCGCATCGCCGACTCCTCGGCTTTGTTCCATGGTTTTCGCTTCCCGTTTCTCTTCTTCCGCTTTCAGCTGGACCCACTGATCGATGGTGATCTGCTTGTTTTCGAGCAGAAGATCTTCGAGCTTGCCGGCCAACGCCGAAGACCAGGCCGTGAAGAGCGATACCAGAATCGTTACCCCTATCCATGCCCATCCTCGACCAGCCATCTTCATTCAATCCCCTTCCACGCCTGCTCGTCACGGTGACGGAAAGAGAATATGAAGAGACCATTACAGCCAAGTTACGGCTGCCTCCGGTAATGGTTAACTTGCGGGGCAGATGTGGTGAATAATCGGCAAGACCGTTCTGGATCGGGAATTTCGGTCAGCTGGTGCTTCGGAGGAGCTGGGTACAGTTGCGGACCAACGTCTGCAACCACGTTTGAGATGTCGTCAACGCCTCGGTTTCGACCGCCGAAGGGGATTGTAACTGATCGATGCGCACGGCTACATCGCGATAATGCCGGCCATCACGACCGATCATACGATAGCATTCGACGGCCTCCTTGGATCGCCCCATCGATTCCAGCGTCCGTGCGTAGACATACCGGAGCGACACCAGATCCTTCTCGGAGCCTGACGGACGGTCGAGAGCCGCGCGATAGGCAGACAACGCCTCTTCGTATCGGCCGATCGCCTTCAAACACAGCCCTATCTGTCCAAGCGCCTTGATACCCCACACTTCATCGGCGGCCAGACGATCCAAGAGCACGATGGCCCGAGAAAATTCTCCCGCCTGTTTCAATGCGAGCGCCTCTCGGTATGACACAGCGGGATCGACGGCTGCCCGTCCGACCGTCGTTGTCTTTGATGAGGCATTCTGATCGGAAGCGACCGGTGGACTTGTCGAGAGTTCAGCCGTTTCCTCATCGCGCTCATTCTGGCCCGGCTCAATCGAGGCCGGATCTGCTCGAAAGGGCAGGAAACCGTTTCGATCTCGTGCCCGCGCGGCATCGAGCGCGACGCGGGCCGTAATCACATCCACTTGCGCCGCATACCCGTACACCAAGGCATGGTCACACAGCAGATTTATCAGTCGAGGGACCCCCCCGGCTAACGCAAAGATCTTTCGACAAGCTAGCGTCGAAAACAGGGGTCTCTGCCCCCCTGCCACTCGAACACGATGACCGATATACGTGATGACCTCTTCCTCGATCAACGGTTCCAGCGCATACTCCACTGCGATGCGCTGAGCAAACTGTTCCATTCCGGGCCCCTTCAAGAGATCTCGAAGCGCCGGCTGTCCCGACAACAAGATCTGCAGGGATCGGCGGCGCCCATCGTTCAGATTCGACAGCAATCGGAGCTCCTCCAGCATGCCCGATCCGACGTTCTGAGCCTCATCGAGGACCATGAGCACGCGCCGGCCGGCGGCCTGCTCGCCTTCCAAGAATCGCGCGAACTCATGAAACAGTTCCACTTCGTTCCTTCCTTTGGTCGCAAGACCGAAGGATGCCGTAATCCATGGCATGAGCCCGCCCAATCCTCCATGCGTATTCTCCAGCAAGCCGATGGTCCATTGACGGCGCGATTGATCCAATAGCCGATTCAGCAGGGTGGTTTTTCCTGTACCCGGTTCGCCGGTGATCACGATAAAGGCGGACCCGTTCACCAGCCCATATTCCAACAGGCTCAGGGCCATCTTGTGCTTGGCCCCCAGGAAGATAAATTCCGGGTCGGGCAGCAGCGTGAACGGCTTTGTCTTCAGGTGATAGTATGTTTCGTACATGGTTGTGTTATTCCGTATGCGCCATGAGGAGATCTTTCGCGCGGCGCCGGGTCATCTCTCCTCGACCGGACATGTTCAAAACACCGCCGAGTATCGGCACAGTTCCTTTCAAAGCCGTCATCGCCCGCTCGACATCGACCGAACCGGTCCGTCCCTCTTCGACCACCAACAACAGCGCATCGATGCGGGGAACAAATCCGAGGACGTCGGCGCGCGACAACAAAGGAGGCAAATCGAACACCAGCAGGCGATCAGGGTAACGGTGTTTGAGCTCTGAGACCAACGCCCCCATCCTGGGGGAAGCCAACGCCTCTGCCGAATTCGTGATTCTGCGCCCCCCGGGGAGGAACACGAATCGACCGATGCCCGGATGAACCAACAGTTGCTCGAGCGGAGTCTCATCGAACAGGTATTCACTCAACCCCTGGCAGCTCTCCATGCCGAAAGCCTGATGGACACCCGGCCGGCGCATGTCCGCGTCGACGAGCAGCACCGTGTGGGCCAAATCCATCGCTAGAGCGAGCGAGAGGTTCACCGCCGTCAACGTTTTTCCTTCATGCGAGGCGGGACTCGTGATGCCCAATACATTCCATCCCTTCTGACGACACTGTTGGACGACTTGGGTCCGTAACATCTTATACGCATCGACAAATGCGCCCCCTTCAAACCCGGCGATCAAACGCTGGGCGCGCATCATTTCATCGGTGATCTCGACGTTCCTCGTTGACCTATAGACAATGGGTTGCGGCGCTGACGGTACCGGCCCGCCTGCAGGCCTCGGCGAGACTCTTTCAGATCCATGCTCCTGCTTGAACCGTTCCAACCCCTGTTGTAAGTATTCCACAGCGGCTCCTCTTCTCGCCCTCTCAGCCCAGTTTTCTCATGATCGCGTACCACAGCACGTCCAGCGGCATCCATGCCAGATGCAGGATGACGGCAGCCCCCAACACGACACCAAGACCGGCC
>DATIQH010000062.1:0-8738 GCA_035471155.1 Nitrospiraceae bacterium
GGCACGAAGCGCGCGATGATGAAGATCGTGCTGTATCATCAGCCTGCATTGGATGTGACTGATCAGGTGGTGAAGGAGTTCGATCGACAAAATAAGTAAGAGGGAGCCACCAGACTATTCTTCTTGCTCGCGGAACGCGCACGATCAGAATGTGCTCGTTCGACGCGCGCAGTGAAGGACAGTCCGGTGACTCCCCGGGGTGAGAAAGTATGATATGCAGAGAAGGAAAGTCGCGCGCAGTGGAAGCTCAATCAGCCCCCATCTCTGGGGAGATTACGAGCAAGCTTTGAAGGATCATGTGAAATTTCGCCTTCAGCATCCTGACAGAGGAGGTTTTGCCGATGTCCGTGATGGAACAAGCTGAAATTCAGTCTATCCTGCCTCACCGGTATCCCTTTCTCCTGGTCGATCGCATTCAGGAGTTGGTTCCTGATCGGCGGATCGTAGGAATCAAGAACGTGACGGTCAATGAACCGTTCTTTCAAGGGCATTTCCCCGGGCGCCCGGTTATGCCTGGGGTGTTGATTCTCGAAGCCATGTCGCAAGTCGGAGCGATTCTGGCGTTTAAATCACTGGGGAACTCGGCGCGTCCAGTGGTCTATCTGACCGGTGTCGATGGCGCGAAGTTCAGAAAACCGGTCGTGCCTGGCGATCGGTTGCGGTTCGAGATCGACGTGGTCAAGAAGCGTCCGCCGTTTTGGAAGATGCAAGGCAAGGCGTTCGTCGAGGAGGACCTCGTGTGTGAGGCCGAAGTGACCGCGCTGGTGACCGAGGAGAAAGCTGCGACGTGAATCGTTAAACGTGAATCGTAAGGTATCGGTTGAAGAGGTGTGAGGCGATTCACGAATAGCGGTTGACGTGTAACGATAATCGGAGGTTCAGGGTGCAGATTCATTCAACAGCGATTGTTCATTCCAAGGCGAGTCTTGCCGTTGATGTGGAGGTCGGGCCGTTCTGCGTGATCGGCGAGCATGTCACGATCGGACAAGGAACCAGATTGTTGTCCCATGTGACAGTCGATGGGTGGACGGAGATCGGCGAGCGAAACGAGGTGCATCCGTTTGTTTCGATCGGCGGACCGCCGCAACACCTCGGATATAAGGGAGAGCCGACCAAGGTGATAATCGGCGACGACAATATTTTCCGGGAATATGTCACCGTCAACCGCGCAACTCTGCAGGGCGGGGGGATCACGTCCATCGGGAATAAGAATTTTCTGATGGCCTATGTGCATGTGGCGCATGACTGTCGTCTGGGCAGCCATCTCATCATGGCCAACGCGGCCAGTTTAGCCGGCCATATTACGATCGGGGACCATGCGATTATCGGAGGGCTGAGCGGAATCCATCAGTTCGTCCGCATCGGCGACTATGCGATGGTCGGTGGGTGTTGCGCGTTGGGGCAGGACCTTCCGCCCTTCATGCGGGCGGCAGGCGGGTACCGCGCGCGGATGTACGGATTGAATTCCGTCGGCTTGCGCCGGCACGGATTTTCAAGCGATCGCGTCGCGGTATTGAAACGCGCCTACGATATGCTCTTTCGGTCGGGGCATCGGACTGCCGAAGCGGCTAGGCTTGCCAAGGCCGAGTTCGGCGACCAACCGGACGTCATGACGGTCGTGAGATTCCTGGAGGGGACGAAGCGCGGTATCTGCCGGTCGGTTGTCAACGATCAAGAGGATGAGGAGTAAGCGCTGTGGCATCCCTACCTCGCGTGGCCAATGGTGAGCGGATCGGGCTGATCGCCGGTAATGGCCGGTTCCCGATCATCTTCGCGGACAATGCCAGAAAGCTCGGCTATCACGTGTCAGCTGTGGCGCATGAAGGTGAGACGGAACCGGAGTTGGCCGGCCATGTGGACCGTATCCATTGGATCAAGATCGGCCAGCTCAACAAGCTGATCAAAGCGTTCAAGGAAGACAAGGTCCATCAGGCCGTCATGCTGGGTGGGATCAAGAAGACCCATGTCTTTACCACACTGCGTCCGGATCTCCGCACCTTGGCATTGGCAACACGATTGGCGCTCAGGAAAGACGACGATATCCTACGCGAATTTGCGAAGGAGCTTGAGGGGGAAGGGATTGCCATCTGCGAATCGACCTTCGGCCTTGAGGGAATCCTCGCGGAAGAAGGGATATTGACTACCCGGGCGCCGTCGGAAAAAGAGTGGGAAGACATCCGCTACGGGTGGGAAGTGGCGCATGACATCGGACGCCTCGATATCGGCCAGTGCGTCGTCATCAAGGACCGCGTGGTCGTGGCCGTCGAAGCGGTCGAAGGCACCGACGGAGCCATCAAGCGAGGCGGCGATTTGGCCAAGGAGGGTGCGGTCGTGGTCAAGCGGTCGAAGCCACAACAGGATTTGCGGTTCGATCTCCCGGCCGTGGGACCTCGGACTATCGAGGTGATGGCATCGGTCAAGGCCTCTGTATTGGCAATCGAAGCCGGACGCACGGTTTTATTGGATCGCGAGATTGTGTTGGAGAAGGCCCGGGCGTCCCGTATCACTATTGTTGGAATCACGAAGCTCGAACCGAGCGGAACATGACACCATTGAGGGCAGGGGTCATCGGTGTCGGACATCTCGGACAGCACCATGCGCGCCTCTATGCCTCCCTGCCGGGGGCGCAGCTCGTCGGTGTGGTGGATCAGTCTGTTGAGCGTGCGAAGGCGGTTGCAGAGAAGCATCGCGTGCGTGTCTTTCTTACAGCCGATGAATTGCTCCAGCACGTCGATGTCGTCAGCATCGCGGTGCCTACGTCAGGCCACTATGCCGTTGCAAAAGCCTGTCTTGACGCGGGCAAGCATGTCCTGATCGAAAAACCGATTGCCGTCACGCCTGGAGAAGCGCAGGAGTTGGTGCGGCTCGCCAAACAACGGGGTTGCTGCGTACAAGTGGGGCATAGCGAACGGTTTAATCCGGTGATGGCGCTGATGCGCCCCCATATCGGGCAGCCTGTATTCATCGAATGTCATCGTCTCAGCAGTTTTAGCGAACGGGGGACGGATGTGGACGTGGTGCTGGACCTGATGATTCACGATCTGGACCTCGTGCTCTCGCTGAATCCCGGTCCCGTTGAAGAGGTGCGCGCCGCGGGAGTGGCGGTGTTGTCCTCATCGATCGACATCGCCAACGCCCGCATTCAGTTCCAGAGCGGCTGCGTGGCCAACCTGACTTCCAGCCGCGTGTCGACAAATAAGATGCGCCGGCTGCGCCTGTTCCAGCGAGACAAGTATCTGTCGATCGATTTCCAGACCAGGCAAGGGGTAATTTGCCGACGTCACGCCAAGGCAGGTGAGCGGCCGACCGTCGAGGTTGAGCAGCTGCAGGGTGGAGATGAAGAGCCGTTGAAGCTCCAGCTCGAATCGTTTCTTCACGCAGCCAGCACTGGCGCGAAGCCGGTGGTGTCGGGCGAGGATGGAGCGGCGGCAGTGGGCGTGGCGCATCAGGTCTTGCAGGCCATTGCGGCTTTTGCCGCGCGCCATCAGACCCCTTCCCCGGAGCCATGAAGATCCTGATCGTGACAGGCGAAGCATCGGGTGATCTCCACGGGGCTCATTTAGCCAAAGCGATCATGATGCTCGACCCAACGGCTCAGCTGGTCGGCATTGGTGGGTCTGGGATGCGCGCGGCGGGTGTGAGTCTTGTGCCGGGCGTCCCGCAGCTGGATGTCATGGGATTGATCGGGTTGTCCGCAATTCGAGCCATGATCCAGCGCGTGCGCGCGATCCGGCGTGTGCTGAAGGCTGAGGCCTGGGATCTTGTCGTGCTGATCGATAATCCGGGGCTGAATTTTCATTTTGCCCGGGTGGCCAAAGCCGCCGGCCGGCGTGTCCTGTACTATATCGCTCCACAAGTGTGGGCCTGGCGGCCCGGGCGTATGAAGTGGATTCAGCGCCGGGTCGATCATGTCGTTGTGATCCTCCCGTTCGAGCCGGAACTCTATCGCCGGGCAGGGGTTCGTTGCACGTTCGTCGGCCATCCACTACTTGATTCGGTGGCGCCGCAGTACGATCGCGCGGCGCTTCGGAAGGAGTTCGACTTCGATGAATCCGTCCGCGTCGTTGGATTGTTGCCGGGAAGTCGAAAGAGCGAAGTCGAAATGCTCCTGCCGGTGCTTCTCAACGCGGCGGCTCAATTGGTCGCGGCTGAACCAGGAACGCAGTTTATTCTGGCGCAGGCCTCCTCAATTGACGATAATCTGATCCAGGCCCTGCTTCAGCACAGTCCTGTGCCGGTCCGAGTGGCGCGTGATCGAGCCAGTGAGGTGATGGCCCTGTCCGATGTGTTATTTATTGCATCGGGGACCGCAACGTTACAGGCGGCGGTAGTAGGGACTCCGATGGTGCTGCTGTACAAGACCTCGCCGTTGACCTATCGATTGGCGCGGTGGCTTATCAATGTGAAATGGATCGGGCTGGTGAATTTAGTGGCCGGCCGATCTATCGTACCGGAGTTGATTCAGGATGAGGCGACGGAGGAGCGGCTCTGTCAGGAAGTCCTCCACCTCTTGCGCGATTCGTCGGCGTATAATGACATGAAAGAAGGGCTGAGACAGGTTCGGCAATCGTTGGGGGAACCAGGCGCCTCTCACAGAGCCGCGCAAGTGGTAGTGGCAGAATGTCGACTCTAGATCGTGTGAAACGACTGCTCCGCTACGTCAAGCCCTATCGGGTTCGATTGGGTGCGGCGTTCCTGTGTTCCGGGTTGGTGGCTGCCTCCTCCGGTGCCTATGCTTGGCTCGTCAAGCCGGTCCTCGACGAGATTTTTATCAACAGGAACGAAAGTCTCCTGCTGGTGCTCCCGCTCGCGCTCTTCACCGTGACGGTGCTCAAGAGCGTCTTTAGCTACGGGCAAAACTATCTCATGAGCTATGTCGGGAATCAGGTGATCACCGATGTTCGACAGGAGTTGTTCGGCAAGCTCATTCGGCTGCCCGTTGCCTATCATGATGCGAATACCTCGGGGCGATTGGTGTCCCGCGTGGTGAACGACGTCTCGTTGATGGCCAACGCGGTGTCGGGAGTGCTGAAAGATGTTGTTCTGCAAGGGCTCACCTTTCTAGTCATGATGGGCGTGATTTTCTATCAGGAATGGCGGCTGGCCAGCCTGTCGGTGATCGTCATTCCCTTAGCCGTGTTCACGGTGGTGCGGATGGGGAAACGGTTGCGGGCGTTGGCGGCAAGAGGTCAGGAGCGGATGGGGGATATGGCCTCCACACTTCAGGAAACGTTATCATGCATTCGCATGGTGAAGGCCTATGGACGTGAAGAGTCTGAGGCCGCGCGATTTCAACAGAGCAACCGCGCGTTCCTCGGTACGACGATGAAGGCGATTCAGGTCTTCTCTCTCGGGTCGTCGCACATGGAAGTGATCGGGGTTTTGGGCGTCGCCGCAATTATTTGGTATGGCGGCTTTCTCGTGATCAACGGTTCGATGACGCCGGGGGCGTTTTTCTCATTTCTGGCCGCGATGTTCATGGCCTATACGCCGATTCGCAAACTGTCCGGCTCCAACAATCAGATTCAGCAGGCGCTGGCCGCGGCGGAGCGGGTGTTCGACGTCTTGGATCTCAAGACCGAGCAGGACGCGGAGAAGGGCCGGTTGGAGTTGCCGCGGATCGCTCAGTCAGTGACGTTCGACGATGTGACGTTTCATTACGAGAGCCAGTCGGTGCCGGCGCTCAACGACATCAACCTGACGGTTCGCGCCGGAGAAATGGTGGCTCTTGTCGGCAGCAGCGGCAGTGGGAAGACGACGCTGGTCAATCTGATTCCACGCTTTTACGAGCCGACAGCCGGGCGTATTCTCATCGACGGGGTGGATATTCAGTCGTACACCCTCCGTTCCCTCCGATCGCAGATCGGCATGGTGTCGCAAGATGTGGTCTTGTTCGACGACAGCATTCGTAACAACATCGCGTTTGGACGGGAGAACGCGACTGACGAAGACATTACCCAGGCGGCGCGCTTAGCCTATGCCCACGATTTTGTCGAGCGCCTGCCACAGGGGTACCAGACGGTCGTGGGAGAGAAAGGGGTGAAACTCTCCGGCGGGGAACGGCAGCGACTGGCCATTGCCCGTGCCATCTTGCGCGATCCTCCCTTGCTCATCCTCGATGAAGCGACGTCGGCGTTGGACACCGAGTCTGAACGGGTCGTCCAGCTGGCCCTCGCCAATTTGATGAAGGGTCGAACGACCATCGTGATTGCCCATCGGTTGTCCACGATTCAGCAAGCCGATCGGATTATGGTGCTGGTCCGAGGGTCGATCGTCGAAGTGGGGACTCACGACGAGCTGCTTCGCCGTGGCGGACAGTATCAACGGCTCCATGCGATGCAGTTTCAGGATGTTCCCGATGCGTAATCCGCCATGAAGCGAGTCGAAAACTGGCTGAAGCTTTCGGTGCTCCCTCCAGTCGGAGCTGCGGTGATTCGAGGGCTGGGGCGGTCGATGCGGATGGATTCGCAGGGCCACGAGCAGGTGGATGCCTTGTATAGTCAGGGCCGGCATATCATCCTTGCGTTTTGGCACGCGCAGCAACTCATGATCCCGACAGGCTATCGTGGACCAGGGGCCAATGTGTTGATCAGCCAGCATCAGGATGGCGAGATCATCGCGCGCATCATCTCCAGATTCGGGCATCGGGCGGTTCGTGGTTCGAGCACCAGGGGTGGGGCGCTGGCGCTACGAGAATTAATCCGTCTTGGGCGATCCGGCGCCGATCTTGTGGTGACTCCCGATGGACCCAAGGGGCCTCGCCAGGTGGCAAAACTCGGGGTGGTTCAGCTGGCGAAAGCGACCGGGCTTCCGATTGTGCCGCTGGCTTTCAGCTGCTCAAAAAAAAACTCTTCGCGAGCTGGGACCGGTTCATGGTCCCGTATCCATGGTCCCGAGGGCTCTATCTGTGGGGCGCTCCCATCTGGGTTCCGCGAGATGCCGATGAACAGGCATTAACGGCGGCACGCCAGGACCTTGAAACGGTCTTGAATCGGCTGACGGATCAGGCGGAAGAGGCGTGCAAGACCTAGCCATCAGCTGTCAGTTTTCAGCATTCAGCTCTGGAAGAAGAGTATGCTGACTGCTGATGGCTGACCGCTGACAGCTCATATGTGGCGTTTCTTTTACAATATGGTGTTGCTGGCTGTGTCGCCACTCGTCGTGGCGATCCTGCTGGCCAAGCCACGTTGCCGCCCGGGATTACTTCAACGGCTGGGATTAGGAAATAGTCTATCTGGTCTATCAGGTCTTTCTGGTCCATCTTGTCGACCGGACCAACCAGATAGACCAAACGAACCAGATAGACCAGACAGACCAGTGATCTGGATTCACGCCGTTTCTCTCGGTGAAGTGGTGGCGGTCACACCGCTCGTCAATGAGCTGCATCGCCGTCATCCTCTGTCTCGCCTGGTGGTCTCGACGGTCACTGAGACCGGGCGGGAAGCGGTGGAGCAACGGTTGGCCGGTGTGGCAGACCATTGTTATGCGCCGCTCGATTTCCCCTGGGTCGTCTCCCGGTTCACCGAACGACTGCAACCCCGTCTTTATCTGTTCGTCGAGACCGAACTCTGGCCGAATCTCTTGTGGCACTTGCGCCGGCGCGGAGTGCCGACTGTTCTTGTAAACGGCCGGCTCTCGACCAGGTCGTTTACACGGCAGCAGTGGGCGCCCGTGCGATCGTTCTATCGAACGATGTTACAGACGCTCAGTCTCTGCTTGATGCAATCGGATCGGGACGTCGACCGTATCGTTGCGCTGGGAGCAGAGGCCTCACGAGTGAGGCGGACAGGAAATATCAAGTTCGACCAGCCGATTCCGGCTGTTACGGAAGGCGGGACGACCAGGGCTTGTCTGGGGCTTCAGGACAAGGAACAGTTGTTTGTAGCAGGCAGTACGCATCCCGGTGAAGAAGAGATACTCGTGGAATGCTATCGGGCGCTCGTGGCGCGCTGTTCCTCAGCGGTCTTGCTGTTGGCTCCTCGACACATTGAACGAGCGGAATCGGTGGAGGCGATGATTCGGGCGCAAGGCCTCGCCGTGCAGCGACGCAGTACCATCGGGCAAGCCGGTGCGGCGCAGCTTACCGGCCCTCGTGTCGTGGTGCTCGACTCGCGGGGCGAATTGGCGGCGATCTACCGGGAAGCGGTGGTGGCATTCGTCGGAGGCACGCTCGTTCCCGTTGGCGGACACAATTTGTTGGAGCCGGCTCAGTGGGCGAAGCCGGTGCTGTTCGGACGCTACACCGATCACTGCGCGGAGATTGCAGACCTCTTGATCCAGGCAGGAGGAGGACGTCAGGTTCTCCAGGCTGAGGAACTCGCGCAACAAGTGGTGACTCTTTTTTCCAATGAACATGAACGGGAGCGGATGGGTCGGTCGGCTCGTCAAGTGGTCGAACAGAATCAGGGCGCCTTGCAACGGACGTTGGAGGCCATTGACAGGCTATTGGCGACACAGCAAGACGCCAGCGGGTCTTTCCTCGCAGGGCTCCAGGTAGATAGGCTGAAGGTTTGAAGGCCGAAGGTATGAAGCCTGGCTTCAGGTAGAAAACCAGGGGCTTTTAATCTTTCTGCCTTCAGTCTTATGCCCTTCAGCCTGAACCCCTGGAGTAGTACGAAGAATGCTCAATCCTGGGAAAAAAGTCAGATGGTGGCTGATGTGGGCCGCAATTCCTTATGGGATGATTGCGCGGCTGCGCGCGCTCCTGTACGACTGGGGCTGGTTCACTCAGGGGCGAT